>JBJFGN010000001.1:0-1526 GCA_051892775.1 Methanobrevibacter sp.
AATAATTCAATTAGATTTATGAATAAATTAAATAAAAGTATAGAAATAATAAAAATTAAAAAATAAGAAATAAAATCTTAAAAAAAAATTGAAATAATGAATTTTATCTGAATTAAAGACTACTAAAGAATATAAAAAAACAATAAAAATAAAAAAAGATATTTTTAAAAAAAAATTAAAAAATAAAATTTATAAAGTAAAAAAATAATAATATATGATAGGGAAGTATATTTTTATAAAAAATATAATAAATCTCCATATTTAAACAGATTTAGAAACATAGGACATAACTATAAAATAATAACCAATATAAAGTTGGTTGGGATTAGAAACTAACGAAGTTGTGTCCTCACCCTAATTTAATATTATTAATTTCTAAAAAATAATAAAATCCACTTTTTTTAATAAACTGAAATTACTATAATAAATTTTACAATAAAATTAATTATAAATTAAATATTAATTTAAATTTATTAAAAACATTAAAATTTAAGATAAAAAATATCCTAGATTTAAAAATAGTAAATTCTAAAAAATTAAATTTTTAAATAAAATAATATTTCAAGAAGTCACTAAAATTATAAAAAACTAACAATTATCCAATATGTTTTTATCAGCACCTGCAACATAAACAAGATATTCTGCTTCTACTATATGTAATTTAGAAGGAATAACAATACAATGTAAAGGACTTCCAAAATCATAATTAATTAATTCACTTATTTTACCTGCTTTTACAACACTATCTTTAGAACCAACACGTGCAATACCAATTGCTAAAGTGTCTTCATTAATTACTTGTTCTTCTTCTGGAAGAGTGTCCTTAACTTTCAATAAATATTCAAAACCTTGATTAATAGTCATATATCTATCTTTATGAGCTTGAATATCAAGTAAAACCAAAGTATGCATATCCATGTCTAAATTTTCTTTAATTGCCACATATGGCGATTTTGGAAAGAAATTATGATCTGGAAAAGGAATAGTAGTTACTTTACCAAATTTATAAGCTTGAAGACCACTAATAGCTGGGGCAGAAGATATAATGGAAGAACCATGAATTACCTGATAATCAATTCCTTTTTTACTACATTGAACTAAAAAATCAGAATGAGTTGTCGCAATTAAAGGATCACCACCAGTAATAAGAGCAACTTTTTTATTTTCAGCCTCTTTAATAAATGGACTATCTTCTTCAACCTCATTACGAATTAAAACATTAATTTTTTTACCAATAATATCTTCAATAGCTTTTAAATTAGATCCCATTAACCTTGAAGTAAAAAATTCAGCATAAACAATATCTACTTCTTTTAAAACATTAATAGCTTTAAGTGACATATCAGTAACATCAAATAATCCTAAACCAATTAAATAAAACATTTTTAAACCTTTAACAATTAAATTTATATTAAAATAATAATTTACAATGAAAATACAATATTTACTAATATATATTAAACAAATAAATATTTTCAAATTAAATATTTTTTTACTAATATTAATTTATTAGTTAAAATAAATAT
>JBJFGN010000002.1:0-7514 GCA_051892775.1 Methanobrevibacter sp.
AATCATATAAACTATATAATTACTAAATCTTTAGTAATTAAAATTAATATTTAATTTTATTTTAAAAAAAGAAATTAAATATTGATAAAATTTTTAAATTTTTATTTTTTTTTAAAATAAATGTTTAAATATTTAAAAGTATATTGGAGATATGATGGAAAATTATAATAAATTTATCTTCCTAGGTTTATTTATAATTGTAATTGTCTGTCTTACTGGTGTATCTGCTACCGATTCATCCATTATAAATAATACAACTAGTCAATCTTATGATAATTCTTATTTGGTTGGCAATTATCAGTCTGGGGATAATTGTGTTGGCGGTTCTTATTTGGTTGGCAATTATCAGTCTGGGGATAATTGTGTTGGCGGTTCTTATTTGGTTGGCAATTATCAGTCTGGGGATAATTTAGATTTAAATACTAATGAATATAATACTACTACCGAAATAAGTACAAATGACTCTTCCTTGGAGGGTAATTCTGTATATATTAATGTGTCTGTTAGTTCCGAAGGTAAACCTATTAATCTCGGTAATGCAACAATATATATTATTGGAGATAATAGAACAATTTCCCATACTGCTAGTATAAACAATAATTCATTCATCTGGACACCTAAAAATCCAGGTGTATATAATATTACAATTGTTTATAATGGTGGTAAATTTGGAAATTACACCTATTTAAAATCAAATTCTACGAAATATGGGTTTATTGTAAATCCCCTAGATTTAAGAGTAGATAATATTACAGTATATTATACTGATGATGCAAAACTCACTGGAAAAATAAGTTCAGATGGTAAAGCTTTAGCCAATTACACAATTATATTTAATGTTTTGGATCATAATTATACAGCCACTACAAATGAAGAAGGTGAAGCATCAATACCTCTTGATTTGACTCCAGGTAAGTACAATATTTATACTTATATTCCTAGAACATCTATTATAGTAAATTCTACTGTTAATGTAATAGTTAATAAATCATTAATTCATCTTATAGTGAATGATTTAAATAAAGATTTTAGAGATAGTAAAAAGTATACTGTAAAATTGTTATATAAAGATATTCCAATTACAAATACTACTGTAATCATTGGTCTTTTAAATGTAAAATATAATGTAAAAACAGATAAACAGGGTATTGGATATTTGACTGTAAACTTAAATCCAGGTAATTATAAATTCACTGTAAATACTAATGTTTATGGTTATAATTTATCTAAATCATCAAAGGTTATTGTAAATAGATGGATTAAATCTAAAACTTCACTTATTGTTTCTAGTCTAAGTAAAAAGTATTTGGATGCAGCTTATACTGCTAAAGTGTTATATAAAAATAATCCAATTTCTGGCATTAAGGTATATTTTACAATTAAAGGCAGAACATATGCAAGAATTACAAATAGTAGGGGAGTTGCTACATTTAATGTGAATCTAGGCATTGGTAATTATCCAATTATATCTAGGATAAATATTGCTAGTGTGTCTTTAAGTAAAAAAGCTTCAATTAAAATAATTAAAGCAAATCCTTCACTTTACTTTAAAAACCTAGACATGGATTATACAATTGTTAACAATGCACCTGTATTAAAGTATTCTATAAAAAGAGGTAAACCTGTTTCTTTATCTTTTATGTATAAAAATAACGTTTTATCATCATTTAAAGTAAGCATAGGTATTAATTCCTTTAAGAATTATAAGTGGTTTAAAACCAATTCTAAAGGCATTATAAATTATCCAACTAATAAATTGAAAATTGGTAAAAACAATTTTGTAATTACATTATACTCAAATAACAGAAACTATAACTCTTTAAGATGGAATATTCCAATTACAATCAAAAAGTAATTTTATTTTAAAATTCATTTAATTAAATGAATTTTATTTTTTTTTATTTGGTCATTTGCTGTACTATTTTTTAAACTATTTTTACTCTATCATTGTTTTTTCTTAAGTTCTATTTCTATTATTTATCTGGTTGAATTTCTCTAAATTGGGATATGATTTTATATAAAAAATAATTTGATTTTTAGATAATTAAAAATTAAATAACTTTTCAATAAATCTGATAATTAAGTATATTAATGAGTATTTTATAGAAATATTATTATAATTATTAAAGAGGGGGGAATATGAATAAGAAGAATATAATTACTATTTTAATTATTTTAATTATTGTAGTTATAGCTATTTTAACGGCATATGTCTATTTTTCAGATTCAAGTATCCAATATAAAAATGTTTTTATATCAAGTTCCTGTGAACTGGACATACCAGTATCTAGTAATTTATCTAATTCGACTATTGCAGATAATATTACAATATTAAATGATACTCAACATGATGTTCTTGTGATTTCTGATAATTCTTATGATGATGAGAATTTATCATCTACTTTAATCAATGGTGTAAGTTTCGCATCAATAAGGGACTCATATAAGAATGGTGGAGAACAAGAGAAAATTTCAAATCAGACAGTATTCTACAATAAGAATACGAAATATTATATTGCAGTTATTGGGAATAATAATACCCATGATAATATTTTAATTATTACTAAGGATAAAAAGATATTAACCCATATGATTAACAGTATAACTTATTTAAATGTTAATACCAATAATAATTCCACTGGTAATTCTACGGTTAATGATGATTCTAGTGGTAATTCAGAATCTGATGATAATGGTCCACATGTTGTAAGTAAGAAAAGATGTTACAATGCTCAAGCGGGTCATGGATACTTTGATGAAGTTAGATATTCTGATGGTAACTTCCGTCAATATGATTCTGAATCAGGAAAGTTAATTGGATCTTCTTATGATTCAGATCAAGGCGCAAATGGCGGGTCATTACCTGAGAAAATTTAAATAATAAGTAATTGTTTTTAGACTTAGTAAATCTTTTATTGGAAATAAATTGATTTAAAAGATTTCCAAATTCTTAAGAGAATTTAATTTTAATTTAATATTTAATGGGAATTTATATAAAGTCTAATAATATAACAAATTTAAAAATGGAAATTAAGAGTTTAATTGTTTTTTGTAAGCCAAAATAACTTAGATTTTACAGAGTCTAATTGTATTTTAATAAATTTAAAAATATTAAATAGGTGAATTTTATGATAGAAAATAACATATGTTTATTAACAGATAGTTACAAGATTACACATCATTACTTTTATCCGAAAGGTACTGAAAAAATTTATTCTTATCTTGAAAATAGGACTGGGGCTGAATTTAATAAAACAATCTTCTATGGATTACAATATATCCTTAAAAAATATTTAGTTGGAAATGTTGTAACTGAGGAGAAAGTGGAAGAAGCAAATGATATTATGAAAGTCCATCTTGGTGAAGGTATTTTTAATTATGATGACTGGATGTATATTGCAAGAGAACTTGATGGAAAACTTCCAATTGAAATAAAAGCGGTTCCTGAAGGAACTCCCGTAAATGTAAGTAATGTTTTAATGACTGTTGAAAACACAGATAAACGTTGCTTCTGGTTAACAAATTATCTTGAACCATTGCTTCAACAAGTATGGTATCCATCAACTGTTGCAACATTATCTGCAGAAGTTAAAAAATTATGTAATTTTTATCTTGATGTAACTGGATCTTCTAAAGATAATCTTCCATTCATGTTGCATGATTTTGGATATCGTGGAGCAAGTTCTACTGAATCTGCAAAACTTTGTAGTTCTGCACATTTGCTTAGTTTTTCTGGGACAGATACTTTAGTCGCACTTACAGTTCCACCAAATTATTATAATACAAATGAAATTGAAGGTTTCTCAGTACAAGCAACTGAACACAGTGTAATGACTGCGGAAGGACAAGACAATGAATTAAAACAAGCAGTTAATGTAGTTAAAAGTGCACATAACGGTATTTTATCAGTTGTAATTGATAGTTATGATTATAAAAACTTTTTAAAAAATGCTTGTTTTGATGGATATGAACTTAATGATGAAATTAAAAAATTCTTGGATAAAGATCCTGGAAATAAAATTGTTTTCCGTCCAGATAGTGGTGAGCCTGTATCTACAACTATTGATTGTCTTGAAATTATTGAGGAAGGATTTGGTACTCATTTAAATGATGCAGGATATAAGGTATTTAATGCCAATATTGGCGTTTTATGGGGTGATGGTTTAAATTACCATAAAATACGTGATATCTTATTTGGTATTAAAGCGCATAAATGGGCAGCAGAAAACATCCTTTTTGGTATGGGTGGAGGATTACATTCCGATGTAACTAGGGATACTCAAAGAACAGCATTTAAATGTTCAGCTCAATATAGGAATGGTAAATGGTTCGATATATTTAAAAAACCTCTTGATAATAGTAAAAAATCCAAAAAAGGAAGACTTAAATTATTAGCTAATGGTGAAAACTTTAAGACAGTTCCAATTGATGCTCCAGGGGAGGATGTATTGAGGACTGTATTTAAAGATGGTGAACTTCTTGTTGATGACAATTTCAATGATATTAAATTAAGAACTTCAAAATATAATTTATATCCTTTAAATTCTTTATAAATTGTAATTTGTGATATTTTAATTATTGTTTATTGTAGGTTGTAATTTATTGGTTTTTAGTTTTTTTATCTAATTATTAAGGTTTTTAGACTTTGTTGAAAGATTTTGAATTTATATGATTTAATTATTCAATTGAATTATTTTCATTAAACTTAATTTTTAAATAAATGGTTTTTCAACAGAGTCCTTTTTTTAATTCAATATTTAATATTTTTTGTTTGATGTTTTCTCTTTTTATTTTTATTGTTTTATTAATCTATTTTCTATTTGGTTTTTAAATATGTTAAAAAACCTAATTTATTCTTATTATATTTTTATATTTATTTTAAATTCAATAATATTTGGAATAAAAACAATATAAATATTATAAAAAATATAATTATAATTAATATAAATTTTATTTTTAAAAATATTATGGTGAAAAGATGATAGGACCTTGGGTAGAAAAGTATAGACCACAGACCTTAGATGATATAGTAGGTCAGGAACAAATTATTAAACGTTTAAAAAATTATAAGAATGAAGGAAGTATGCCTAACCTTATGTTTTCAGGTCCTGCAGGTGTAGGTAAAACTACCACTGCTTTAGCTTTAGCTAAATCTGTTTTAGGTGAATATTGGAAACAAAATTTCCTTGAATTAAATGCATCTGATGCAAGAGGTATTGACACTGTAAGGAACAATATTAAAAACTTCTGTAGACTAAAACCAGTTGGTGCTCCATTTAGGATTATTTTCTTAGATGAAGTGGATAATATGACTAAAGATGCTCAACACGCATTAAGACGTGAAATGGAAATGTATACTAAAACCGCATCTTTCATTTTATCTTGTAATTATCCATCTAAAATCATTGATCCTATCCAATCAAGATGTGCAATATTCAGATTTGCACCAGTTAAAAGTGAAGATATTAAAAAACGTCTTGCATATATTTGTGAAGAGGAAGGCTTTGATTATACTGATGAAGGTCTTGATACTATCGTATACTTTGCAGAAGGGGATATGCGTAAATCTGTAAATGTATTACAGTCTGCTGCAACTGAAGGTGAAGAAATTACCGAAGATTCTGTATATGGAGTAATTTCTAAATCAAAACCTCAAGATGTTCATAATATGATTACTGCAGCAATGACTGGTGATTTTATGAAATCAAGGGATTTGCTTCGTGAAACTATGATTCTCCAAGGAACAAGTGGGGAAGATATGGTCACACAGATTTATCAGGATGTTACAAAAAGGGTTACTGATGGAAAAATGGATAGTTCAATTTATATTCAATTAGTGAATGATATAGCTGAAGCTGATTTTAGAATACGTGAAGGGTCTAATCCAAGAATACAACTTGAAGCTCTTCTTGCTAAATTTTTATGATTAATATAGAGTTTTTATTAAAATCTTTTTAAAATTATTTAAAGGGAATAAATATGCAATGGACAGATAAATATAGGCCTCAAACCTTTAAGGATATCAAAGGTTATGCTAAAGAGAAAAAATTAATCAAACATTGGATTGAGGAATGGAAAAAGGGCAATCCTCAAAAGTGTTTGCTTCTTGTTGGTCCTCCAGGTGTTGGAAAAACTACCTTTGCACAGATTATTGGTCATGAGTTTGGTGAATATATTGAGTTAAATGCTAGTGATAAACGTTCCTACGATATTCTAATGAACACTATTGGGGAATCCACCACTACACATTCTTTATTTTCAAATAATCCGAAACTCATCATTCTTGATGAAATTGATGGTATCACAGGTAATGATGATAGGGGTGGAACAAGAGCTATAAATAAAATTATTGAAGAATCCCAACACCCAATAGTTATGATGGCTAATGATTTATACTCAAAAAGGCTTACAACAATTAGAAAAAAAGTTAATGTTATAAAAATGAGTAAAGTCAGATCACCTAGTATTAGAACGAATCTTCAATCAATCTGTAAGAAAGAGGGTATAGAAGCAGATAAAGAAGCATTAAATACACTTGCTAAAAGATCTAATGGGGATATGCGTTCGGCTATTAACAGCCTTCAAGCATTAACTGAGGAATCTAGAACATTAAATCCAGAAGATTTAGAGTCTATTTCCCAAAAAAATGATAAAGCAACAATTTTCGATGCAGTAACCACAGTTCTTAAAAGTAAAAATTATAATCATATAAGGGATGTATTATATCTTGAAGAAGAACCGACACTTGTAATGGAATATATTGCAGAGAATATTCCACGTGAGTATGAAAAACCACATGAAATTAAAAAGGCATATGATTATATTTCCAAAGCGGATATTTTCTTTGGACATACAAGAGATAGTAGAAACTATGGCTATTGGAAGTATGCAACCCAATTTATGGGTCTTGGGGTAGCGTTATCCAAGGATGAAAAGTATCGTAAATTTACAAGAGTCACATATCCCCAATCTTTTAGTAAAATGGGAAAATATAGGGGAAAAAGAAACCTAAGAGATTCTATTGCTGAGAAAATGGAGGCTAAAATGCATGTTTCACTAAAAACAGCATATACCATGTTCCCATATTTTGAGATAATGTTCCAGGACGATAAAACTGCTTATGAAATCGCTTCATTTTTAGAATTGGATGATAAAGAAATTAAAAGGTTCAGGAAAAAGAAAATTCCTAAAAAATTCATTGAAAAAATGGATAAAGAAAGAGCTAAAAGACGTGCTGAAGAAAAAGAAAAGATGAAAAATGCTTTTAATAATTCCATAAATCTTTCTGAGGAGACTATTGATTTTAAAACAAGTAAAGAAGAATCAATAGTTGATTTTAAGGATGATAAAATTAAATCCGAAAGAGAATCTGATAAACTATCTAAAGATGATTATGAATCCGAATCTGATAAAATTCCTAATAAAGATTTTGAATCTGAAATTCATGGGGATAATGTTTTAGAGTCTGGTTCTGATGGTGTTGGTTTGGATATTGGGTCTGAGGATGAGGATTT
>JBJFGN010000002.1:7614-14952 GCA_051892775.1 Methanobrevibacter sp.
GTCTGGTTCTGATGGTGTTGGTTTGGATATTGGGTCTGAGGATGAGGATTTAAAATTAGATGCTGATAATTCTAAGTCTATAGATAATTCTAATGTCAAAGATTCTAAATCTAGTGAAAAATCTAAAAAAGATAAAGACAATACAGTTCAAACTTCTTTATTTAGTTTTTAAATTTTTCTCTTGTTTTTTTTATTTTTTATTCTTAATGTTTTGATGTTTTTTTTTGTTTAGAAAATATTTTTTTTTGGTTTTAGTCTGGATTTGGTGTTTATTTTTTTTGTTTATAAAATATTTTTTTTGGTTTTAGTTTGTTGGTGTTTATATATGGTTAAAAAAGAACCAGTTATTTTTGTAGGTCATGGTTCTCCATTAAATGCAATTGGGGATAATCCTTATAGATTTAAATGGAAAGAATAGGAGAATATATAGGAAAACCTAAAGTTATTATTGCAATTTCTGCACATTGGTTTAAAAATGAATTATATGTGAGGACTGCTGATTTTAATAAACAAATTAATGACATGTATGTTTTTCCAGATGAATTATATCAGGTTCATTATGAACCTAAAGATCACCTAGATATGCAAAAGAAGTGCTTGATTTACTTGGGGATTCTGCAAAAGAAAACAATGATTGGGGAATAGATTACGGTGTTTGGTCAGTTCTTTCAAATATGTATCCTGATGCAGATATACCTGTTGTAATGATTGGTGTTAATCTTATTTTATCACCTAAAGAACAATTTGAAATCGGCGAAAAATTAAAACCATTAAGAGAAGAAGGTGCATTAATATTGGCTAGTGGTAATATTGTGTATAATTTGTCTATGGTAGATTGGAGAATGGATGATGTTTATGATTGGGCACAAGGGTTTGATGATAACATCAAAGATGCTATAATCAATCGTGATTATGAAAAGATTATGAATTGTGAAGACATGGAATACTATAATCTTGCAGTACCAAGTAATGAACATTTTATTCCATTTTTAAATGTTCTAGGTTTATTATCCCCTTCAGATAAACTTATAATATTTAATGAAAATGGTGAGTTAGGCTCTATTACTATGACCTCATTTATATTTGAAGATTAATTTAATTCTAATTTAGTTCATGCCTTTATTTAATAAAGTTTAAAAAGAAAGTATTATATACTTTAATTATATAATATTATTGAAAAATAAGACATTAGTTAGAATTATAAATTAATTACTTAAACTCTAATTAATTTATAATAATACTATAAAAATCTACTGAATAATGAGATGATATATAATGAAAGGTACTTGGAAGTTACATCTAAGGATGATGTTAGCTTCAATTGTAATGTTTGTTATGATGTATATTGTCGTTGGATTGGTTTGCACACTTGCTGGTGTAAGTATGGCTCCAATGGTATGGTTAGCTATATCATTGGTAATAACATTTATACAATTCTTAGCTGGCCCTAAACTTGTTGAATGGTCAATGGGTGTAAGACGTGTTTCTGAAGCTGAAGCGCCTGAATTACATCAAATGGTTGCAGAATTAGCTGCAAATGCAGGTATTCCAAAACCAACTGTAGGTATCTGTAATATGTCTGTTCCTAATGCATTTGCATATAGTAGAACTAGAAGAGATGGGCATATTGCTGTTACCACAGGTATTTTAAATGTTTTAAATCATGATGAGCTTAAAGCAGTTTTAGGACATGAAATGTCACATATTAAACATTACGATTGTGCTATTAATACTATTATCAGTGTAATTCCAATGATTTGTTATTATACTGCAATGAGTTTCTTATACTCTAATAGTGATGATAATGGTCTTGGACTTATAATTGGGGTTATTGGTTTAGTTTTCTACTTTATAGGTCAATTATTAGTTCTATTTGTTTCAAGGATAAGAGAATATTATGCTGATCAAGGAAGTGTGGAACTTGGAAATAGGCCGGAATGGTTAGCTTCAGCATTATACAAACTTGTATATGGTGCAGCTGCTGCCCCATCTGATGAAATTAAATCATGTGAAGGAAATAAAGCATTTTTCTTAAATGATGTTTCTCACGCAGAAAGGGATATCACTGAATTATCTCAAGTCGATTTAAATGGTGATGGTATTATTGGTTCTGATGAGTTAAGGCAACTTAGAAATTCTAAAGTTAAAATTTCCACTGGAAGTAAATTCATGGAAATATTCTCAACTCACCCAGATATGCTTAAAAGGATTAAAAGACTTTCTGAATTAGAAAATTAATTATTATTTTTTAATTCTTTTTTAATCTTTTAAATAAACATAAATAATATTTTATTTAATTGTTTTATTTTACAAATCTTAGTTTATTCAAATATTGTTCTATTTTTTTAAAATTTGTATAGTTGAATTTTAAATTATTATTATTTTATAATATTTTTATTATATTTTCTTATTTTCTTTAAGATTGTTTATTTAAATTTACAATAATTTCATTATACATTATATAATTTTGTATTTATTTGTTATTTAATTGTTTAATAAACTATATTTTATAATATACACTTATGAAAAACTTTATATTATATTAAAAATAAAATTAAATATGTAAACAGTTTTGGAAATTAACATTATTTTTTTATATATTTTGGAGGAATTTAATGGTTAGTAAAACATTAGCTGGTATTATCTCATTTTTTTTACCTGGAATGGGACAGCTAATTCAGGGTGATAGTAAAAACGGATTTTTTGTTTTTGTTTTAACAATAATAATATTTGGAATATTATATTATCTTACTGCAGCATGGATTGCAGAGTTTGTATGGTTTGTTATTGGTCTTTTTGCAGCTTATTTGGCTTATCAAATGCCTGAAAGATAATCTAATAAATTTTTATATTTTTATATTAGAACTCTATTTTTCTATAATTTTTTTATTTTCAGCTTCATTGAAATTCTCATTGATTTAACCAATTTTGGTTAATTTAGCTAATTTATAATTTTTGTTTAAAGATTTTATAAAATTTCATATATTTTTAGATAAAAATCGAATTTTAAGTTTTTTAGCATGGCTTTTTATATTTTATCAATATTTAAAAATTATTAAATAGTATATTAATAAATATAGTATTAATTAGATTTTCATAAATTTTTTAGAGGTATTAAATTGGAAAATTATGATGTTATTATTGTTGGTGGGGGTCCTGCAGGTCTTACTGCAGGAATATATGCTGGTCGTCAAAATTTAAAAACATTAATTCTTGATAAAGATTTAGCTGGTGGTCAAGCTAGGGAAGTTCCAGTTATTGATAACTATCCGGGTTTTTCAATGGCAAATGGCTTAGAGTTAATTGAAAGTACAAAGTCACAAACAGCAAAGTATGCAAGTATCCATGAATTTGAAGAAGTACTTGATGTATCTAAAGAAGATGATTATTTTATTACTAAAACTTCAAAGGGAGAATATACATCAAAGTCCATTATTTTAACAACTGGTTCAAAACATAGGCAACTTAATGTTAAAGGTGAAAATGAGCATTTGGGTAAAGGTATATCTTATTGTGCTACATGTGATGGAATGTTTTTTAAAGGAAAAAATATACTTGTTGTAGGTGGTGGAAATACCGCTGCAATTGATGCATTATATCTTAATGATCTTGGATGTAAGGTTACAATTGTCCATAGAAGAGATGAATTAAGATGTCAAAAATATTTAGAAGATAGACTTATTGAGTCTAATATTCCTATTATATGGAATACTACAGTAGAAGCAATTGAAGGTGAACCTTTAGTAAATAATGTTAAATTAGTAAATAAAGAAGGTATTAAATCTGAAATTTCTGTTAATGGCGTATTCATTGCAGTAGGGGATATTCCGTATAATAATATTGCATGTAGTCTAAATCTTAAACTTGATGATGATGGGAGTATTCTTGTTGACAAAGACCAAAGAACAAGTTTAGATAATGTTTATTCAGCAGGTGACGTTACTGGAGGATTAAAACAATGGATTGTGGCTTGTGGTGAAGGTGCAGTTGCTGCAATTAGTGCATATGAGGATATTATTAAAAATTTTTAAATTTACTTTTAAATTAGAATCCATTTTTTTTAGACTCTGATGGAAACTTGTTTTATTGGGCTTTTAGTTTTTTAAGATTCATTTACTTTAAAATCTAAAATAATTTAATTATTCAAAATCTTTTTTTTATTCATTTTTTATTATTTCTGGTTTATTTTTATAAGCTTTGGGGATTATATTAGTGTTAATCTTTTTTTATTCATTTTTTATTATTTCTGGTTTATTTTTATAAGCTTTGGGGATTAGATTAGTGTTAATCTTTTTTTTATTCATTTTTTACTATTTTTAGATTATTTGTATAAAATAATTATTTTTATAAACTTTGAAGATTAAAATTAAATTAATGATAATTCTTAAGAAAAAGAAAAAATTGTGGGAAATGTATCCTATTGGTTCACCTAAAGGAGCCTTAAATACTCAAAGAATACCAAGTTTTGTAGGTACATTGAAATTTAAAAAGGATGAAAAAGGAAAAATGGAGCTTAATAGGTTCATTGTTAATATTAATATTGAAGAGAATTCTTCTTTATATGAAAAATTTTATCCTCCACAAGAAGCAATCAAAATACTTAGAAGCCAAATAGTATTTTTAGCTAATCATGATGAAGAGTTTGAGGGATTTTTAGATTCTTTAAATATTAAATATAGATTTACAAGAATATGTGATTACTGCGTTCTTGAAAATAAGATTACCATTATTAATTCTGAATACTCCTATAAATTCCATAGTCAATTATTATGTAAAGATTGTGCAGAAAACACTATTAAAGAACAACTTAAATTAAGGGGTTATGATAAGAGAGTCTTCAGGAATTTTAAAAGGATTTTAGATAAAACAGGAAATCTTGAAATTATCATGGATATGTTATCTCCTAAGTTTGATCCTATAAGTCATCCTGATTTAACTCTTTTTGATAAGGTTAAAGTAGATGATAGTAAAAAAATTCCACTTATTGATATGAGGAGACTTAAGATTAACAAAAAATTTAAGGATATTCTTATTTCTCATGGTAATACTAAACTTCTGCCTGTTCAAATACTTGCAATTAAAGAAGGACTATTAAGGAATGAAAATATACTTGCAGTATCTGCAACAGGAAGTGGTAAGACATTAGTTGGTGAACTTGCAGGTATTCCAAAAGCTTTAGAAGGTCAAAAATTTATATTTTTAACACCCCTTGTTGCTCTTGCAAATCAAAAGTATAGGGATTTTAAAGAAAAATATAAAGATTTGGGTCTTAAAGTTTCTATTAAAGTTGGTAAAAATCGTGTCAAAGCTAAAGGAGAATTAAGGCTTCCTGATAAAAGTGTCCATGATTCTGATATTGTTGTAGGTACATATGAAGCTTTAGATTATATGATTAGAAGTGGAAACTATGACGATTTAAATGATCTTGGTGTTGTTTTAATTGATGAGATCCATATGTTGGATGATGAAGATAGGGGGACTCGTCTTAATGGTTTAATTAAAAGATTGTCTAAAATTTTTCCAAGAGCACAACTTATTGGTCTTTCAGCTACCATTAAAAATCCAGGATATTTGGCAGATAAATTTAATATGAATCTTGTTAAGTATGAAAATAGGCCAGTTCCCCTTGAAAGGCATATTAGTTTCGTAAGGAATGAATCCCAAAAAAGAGAAATCATGAGGAAACTTATTATTCAAGAAAATCATACAGTTTCATCTAAAGGATATAAAGGACAAACTATTATATTTACTAATTCAAGACGTAAAACAACTCAAATTGCAAGTTTTTTACTTGACAAAGGTATTAAAGCTGCGGCATATCATGCAGGTTTATCTTATTCTAAAAAATCTAAAATTGAAAAAAGATTTGATGAAGGTAAATTAGAAGCTGTTGTTACAACTGCTGCTCTTGCAGCGGGGGTTGATTTTCCTGCAAGTCAGGTAATATTTGATACTTTATTAATGGGTAATAAATGGATTAGGCCTAATGAATTTTCACAAATGTTAGGACGTGCTGGTCGTCCATCATACCATGATAGGGGAATAGTATATCTTTTACCTGAAATAGGTAAAGAATTTGATACTGATACAGAAGAAGCAATGGCTTTAAATCTTCTTGAAAGTGATACTGAGGATGTTGAAATTGTTTATGATGAAGAAGAATTGAAAGAGCAAATACTTGCAGATATCTCCTCTGGTGCCGTGAATACTAAAACCGATCTTGAAGAATTTTATAAGAACACTGAAATACCATCGGATACTAGGTATATAGCACGTGATTTAATTGATAATGGATTTGTTGAATATAAAAAAGGAATGCTTGAGGCAACTAGATATGGTCGAGCTGTAACAATGAGTTTTTTATCAATTGAGAAAGCTCAATTCATTAAGGATTCCATTTTTAACTCCAACTACTTTAAAGATTCAAATTATATTAGGGACAATATTCGTAATATTTTAAATCCACAAAGCAAATATTACAATGACTTAGTTCATAAATCTAAGAATAAATCTAAAAATCTTAAAAAAACTGATAAGAAGGTTACAAATAATGTATTTAAATCTATAAGCCGTAAAGAACTTAATCAACTTAAGGTTAAAACAATTGCTATGGATTTGGAACTATTTTCTAATGCTTATCTCTCACCATCTGTCCATAATCAAATTGCAAATAAATTAAAGATGAATGTCTCCTCAAGATTATTTGCAGAATCTACACTTGATATTATATCATCTGGTGATGTCATAAACAAGTTAGATAGTAAATTCCAGGATGCATTAATCAGAATTCAGGCTGATTTCTTGAGATGTGATTGTATTGATAAACCATTCTGTGATTGCCTACAAAGAGGTATATCATATCTTATTATCAATGAAAGATTAAATGGTGAAGATCCAATTAACATATCTAAGACATTATTTAATAATTATCAGATACATACTTATCCAGGGGATATTTTCTCATGGTTGGATAATTATATTAAAAACTTAGATGCTGTTAAAAGAGTTGCTTATGCATTTGATATGAATAAATTATATAAGCAAGCGGAATATCTTATACATGAGATTGAAAATCCACATAAGTCTAAAAAGGATAAAATTAAGGTTAAATCAAAAAACAATCTAAAACAAAAATCTAAAAAGAACAATAAACATAATAATTTATCTAAAAATAATAAGCGCAAACCTAAAAACAAATCAATTAAAGTAAAATCCAATAAAAATAAATCCTTAAAACATAATAAAAAATCTAAGGACAATAAAAATAAAAGCCGTAAGTCTAGTAATCAGAAAGATAGTAGTAAGCATAGTAGAAGCCGTAAGTCTAGTAATCAGAAA
>JBJFGN010000002.1:15052-20930 GCA_051892775.1 Methanobrevibacter sp.
GTAGTAAGCATAGTAGAAGCCGTAAGTCTAGTAATCAGAAAGATAGTGGTAAGGTTAGGAATCGTCAGTCCAGTAATCAGAGAGATGCTAAAAATAGCCTTTCTAAAAAGAATAAAAAATCTAAACATATTATCAATGATATGAAAAATGGTAATTCCAATGTTATCATCGATTTTAAATCATAGTAATGTTTACATAATTTTTTTCTTTTTTTTGCTATTCTTATAATGTTTTACTATGGTTCAGTTGAAATACATTAAACAGATATTTAAGAAATATTTTATACATTTAATATAATATAATCTATTTTTCAAAAAATATTTTAATAATTAAAAGTATAAATTAATAATGCAATTGCCCAAACAAATTAAATCTTACTTTAAATGGCTTTAAGTAACAATCCGTATTATTTAATTGTATTGGAAATATTAGCTTAAAAGTTACTTTTATAATATTATAGTTCTAGAAATTCGTTAATCTGAATTTTAGATTTTGATTTATATTTTATTATTAAATGTTCTTAAAATTTTTAAGATTTTTAAATATTTTAATGTATGCCATCTTAATTAGAATATAAAAAAAGTATATATTTTTATAATTGGTTTAATTGTAGTTTAAAGGTTGAATATATGATAATTATCTAGGTTATTAGAAATTATTTTTTAGAAAGATTAATAAAAACACTTTTTAATTATTTATAAATAGTATGTATTTTTTATCTTAAGAGCTTAAGTTATTTGATTTGTGAAATTTAGTCTATCTACTATTTAGATTCATTCTAGAATTATTATTTTATTTAAAAATACTTTTTTAAAATAATTTATTTATCTTTAAGAAAATACTACTTATTCTTAAAGATAAAATTTTTTTATCTTTAATTTAAGGACTTCTTTTAAAACTTGTATAATCATATTTTTTCATTATTTTATAACTTTGTGTTTTTAAATTATATGCTTGAGAAATTAAATTTAATTTCCTAATTTATTAAATTAGGGATGATTCTATGGTATGTAAAATTAGGTGTTCTTATTTTAGATTATTGGAATCTTCTTATTTTTATTGAAAGCATCTTATATTTCCAAATACTTTCTACCTATGTCTTTTATTTTTATTTCATTTTGAAATTTTTCATTAATATTTTCAATTATTTCCTGATTATTTGATGCAATATAATATTTTACTTTAGAGTCATATTCTTTTTTAATAGTTTTAAGGTTTGATTTTCTAATAGTTCCATCAATAGTTTTAATGTATTTATAGTCAAATATAAGTTCATATATTTTAAACTCTTTCATTTCAACTATCTCTGCAATGTTTATTGCTTCAAGTACTGAATGGGAATATGCCCTTACAAGACCTCCAGCACCTAACTTTATTCCACCAAAATATCTTGTTACTATTGCAACGATATTTTCTAGGTTGTTTTTTTCAAGAACATTAATCATTGGTTTTCCTGCAGTTCCACTAGGCTCCCCATCATCATCATAACCTTGTGAATCACTTACAATATATGCTGTACAATTATGTGTTGCGTCACTATATCTATCTGAAACTTCTTTGATTATTTCTTTAGCTTCTTCTTTATTTTGGGCAGGATATAATCTTGCAGTAAATATTGATTTTTTAATTTTCACTGTAGATTCAACACTTTTCTTTATTGTTTTCATTTTAATCAATTTTTTAAAATTAGTTTTATAAATATAATCTTATATTTTTTAAATAAATTTTTTCTTTGTTGAAATTATCTAAATTTTATATGAATTTTATTCTAATTTTAAAAATTAATGGATTTTAGAATATTAAAATTTTAAATAAATATGTTTTCAACAGAGTCTAAATTTTATTTGAATATTTAATAAAATTTTAGTTTTTTATATTTATATTCTTTAAACTTTAATTTAGTTCTTATAATTTCTTAAATTATATATTTATAGATATATTTATATATTTTATATTAAATATAATTATTTAAGTTATATTTAGTTAAATATAATGATATTTTTCATTATAGAAAATATTTTTATCACATGATTTTTAACTGAATATAAATATTTAATATAATATTTATTAGGAGAATTTTTATGGCTGATAAAAAAGCAGTTGTTTTGGTTTTATTTATTGTTGCAATTGTTGCTTGTGGTATAGGTAATGTTGCAGGAATGATGACTGGACATATTGATTTAAAATTACCTGATCTTGGAAATAATATTACTAATGATACATTGAATAATACAACAAATAATACTACTACTGATAATCCAGTTGACACTATAAGTCAAGATAGCTCTAGTGGATCTGATTATTCAGCTCCTGCTGATTCTGGTTCAAGTAGTAGTTCTAATAAGGGTAACGATCAGTCATCAAGTTCTAGTTCAAATTCAAATAATCAGCATTCTGGTTCATCTAGTGGTTCATCTAATGGTGGGTCTTCTAGTGGTGGTTCATCTAGTTCTACTAGTGGAAGTTCATCTAGTGGCGGATCTTCTAGTAGTGGTTCATCTGGTGCTGCAGGTTCACCTGATGAGTGAATTTAATAAATATTTTGGAGAATATGATTAGGAGGTGTAATTATTCCTGAAAAGAAAGATATTGAGAATATGATTAAATCTTTACAAGAAGATTATGAAGCAGGTTTAATATCTGATGACAAATATAAAGAACTTTATAATAGGTATCAAAAGGTTTTAAGAAATATTAATAATGCTCATGATATTAATAATACAGATAAAAAAATTATATCTAAATCAGAGCCTTCTAATGATAAACCTAAAGGTTCTGTAAAATCTGTTAAATCAAAAGATATTGATAATAAATTTGAAAATGAGGATGCATCTGAAAAACCAATTAAAGAAAGTTTTGAGGATGATAAATCTTTATATAGGGGTAATCAATCTAAAAAACCAGTAAATAATTTTAATATTGATGATTTGACTGATGATTTTAATGATGATAAACCTGAATTTGAGCAAGATACATTATCTAAATATCAAAATCAAATTATTGCAGTATTAAGTGTAATTTTAATAATCTTTATTATTTTAACTGTTTACATTTTCATTGAAATGTAAATACCTTTTTTTATTTTTTAGTTATTTTTTGTGTTTTTATGTTGATGGGTTATTTTGGCTATTTTTATTATATTTTTTGCGTTTTGGTTGTTTTATTTAAGAATTTGGTTTTTTTAGATTCACTTTATTTCTAAATGATGTGAATTATATTTAGAAATTTTAATAAAATGATATCTACTTTTAAGTTTTTAAAATTTATTCTATTATATTAAAATTAAGGCAAATTAAATTAATTTTTTTAATTATAAAATAAGTATTTTAATTGAATATTTCTGATTTTTAAAAGATTTAATTAAAAAATAAATTGATATATTTTAGGATAGATATATCTAATTAAAAATTAATAAAAATAAGTTTTTTTAAATATCAAACTATTTTAATTTAATAGTCAAGGAATTTTTCAATATCAAATAATACAGAGTTTATTGCAAGATTCAGCATTTGTTCTCCATAAGATTTATTCACATAAACTCCATTTTCTTCAACATCTCTTGCTCCTTCTTCTATTGCAGGATCATTTTTTCTAGCTTCTTTAAATTTATATAAACCAACTTCACCATATAAATCTAAATTTGCTTGATTTTTAACTTCGTCCTCATTAATGATTCCTAAAACTTTACCCATAGATAATTCTCCACTACCTCCATGAGGACCTTCAGTTTCAATAAGTTTATTGTTGAATACTATATCAAGTCCAGTTTTATTTTCCATATATGTAATATCTTGAAGTATTGGAAGATTTCCACCATGGCCATTTACAATAACCACTTTTTTAATGTTTAAGAATTTTTTTGCAGAATTTAGTTGCCTTATAAATTCATTAGCTAATTCTTCTAATGTATTGTGTATTCCGTGATCTATTTCTTTAAGTTCATATGATGGGTAGATTACACCTAAATATTTAGCACCACTTATTACAGAAGCATTAAATGCTACATATGAAGCGATTTTAGCATCTGTATCAATAGGTAATGCTGGTCCATGATTCTCTAAGTGTGCACCTAATGCAATAACCCCTATTTCATGTACTTTTTCATTAATTACTTTCCCTGCATTATATCTTAAGTCAACCATTTATGGCCCTCTTTATTAATTGTTTTTAAATAGGAATAGAATCTATAATTCTAAGTTCCAAATTTCATCTCCAACATAATGTAATGATTTTATTGCTTTTCCTTTTGATGATTCCACCATTTCAGGACCTGTAATTAAACTTTCTCCAATAGCTAATGGTTTTTTATTATTAACATCCACAATAACAACTAAATCTCCAGGAACTATACTATCATCTGCTTCAACAATACCTGGACTCATTATATCTGCTCCATTTGTTACAAATCTTACAGCACCCATATCCACTACAACAGTTTTATTTTCTAATTCATTATTTGCTAAAATTGATTTTAAAGTAGGATATGGTTTGTTATCTATCATAATAATATAAGGTTCACCATCAACTAAGATGTAGTCATATTCATCGGTTTCTAGAACTTCAACTTTGGATTTATTATTAATTAAGGAACCATATTGTCCTAATTCTTTTTTAATTTCTTTAATTTTTTTCTTTTTTAAGTAATTTCTTTTTTTTATTATCAAATTTAGCACCTATACTTTTTAGTATGATATTATATAATTTTTTAATATATTATATTATTTTTCATTTATTCTTAGATTTGGCTATTTATTATTCAATTAATGTTGATTTTTACTTTTGTTTACTTGTATTATTTTTTATGGATTTTTTTTAAAATATCTTTTATTAATTTTGAAACATGTTTTTGTCTAGGATTAAAAAAGCTATTTTTTATATAATTTTTTCTTGAATTTTAATTTCATTTATATTTTTTTCTCAATACTTTTTTCTAGGTAGATTCATTTTTAATCAAAAGTTTTTTTAGGTATTAGTTTTTAATATTATTATAAAATTAGACTATTTTTTTATTTTTTTAATATAACATTTATATACTAGTTTAGACAAAATTTAAAATGTTATATTTACTATTGATAATAAAATATTTTCTTAAGTTAATTAAGGATTAAATTATATACTCTTTAGTAAGAAGACTTTATTATTGATTAAACAAAAATATTATTAATTATTAAAATTTAAGTTAATAATAATTTAGATTTAATTTTTAAGTCAATTTAATTATTGTAATATAGGTGATTATTGTGAGCGGACAACAAAATGTTCAAAGACCACTTGACGCATTAGGAAAAGCAACAAACTCTCCAGTTTTAATAAAACTTAAAGGAGATAGGGAATTCAGAGGTATTTTAACTAGTTTTGATTTACATATGAATTTAGTTCTTAATGACGCTGAAGAATTAAAAGATGGTGAAGTTGAAAGAAGATTAGGTACTGTTCTCATTAGAGGAGACAATATTGTATATATCTCCCCATAGAATGAATTACTTATATTTTATTATTTAAATATCTTAGCTAGGGCTATAGATATTTTTATAATTATTATTTTATCATTTTATTAGGAATTATAGTTTAGGAGGGAATAATAGTGAAAGGTACACCAACTATGGGTAAAAAAAATAAAAAAACCCATATTAGATGCAGAAGATGTGGAAGAAATACTTACCATGTCCGTAAAGGAGTTTGTGCTTCCTGTGGTTTTGGTAAATCCAAAAAAATGAGAAGTTACAACTGGCAAAATAAAAAATCTGTAACTGGTCAAAGATTAGTATAGATTTTTATTTATTAATCTTTTTTTTAAATCATATTAATTGGGTTTATTGTGTATTTTTTTTTATTTGTTTAATCGTTTTTACTTAATCTTTTTTTTAAATCATTTTAA
>JBJFGN010000002.1:21030-29503 GCA_051892775.1 Methanobrevibacter sp.
TTTATTGTGTATTTTTTTTTTATTTGTTTAATCGTTTTTACTTAATCTTTTTTTTAAATCATTTTAATTGGGTTTATTGTGTATTTTTTTTTATTTGTTTAATCGTTTTTACTTAATCTTTTTTTTTAAATCATTTTAATTGGGTTTATTGTGTATTTTTTTTTATTTGTTTAATCGATTTACTTTTTTATAGTTTTTGATTCATTTTTCTAAATGATGTTTTAACTTTTTTAGTTACATTCGATAATTTTAAATAGTTTTTGTTTTATATTATTAATTGCTTATATATTACTTTTAAATATTTTGTTTGTATATATATCTAATTATTGTATGCAATTTAGTAATTTATAAGTCATTTTGTTAATTTTAATTAAAATTAATGAGGTGAAATATGAATATTAAAAGTATAATAAACTTGGGAATTATATTATTGGTTTTAATTACTATTGGTTCTGTATCGGCTGTAGATTATAATCACACTGATTTAAATGATAATTCTTTTGCTATTGGTGAAGATAATAATCTGAATCAAGGCAATATTGGTGATTCTAATAATAACGGATCTTTTAATGATTTAGATAATATTGTTAATAGTAATAAAACAGGTGTAATTGATCTTGATAAAAATTATAATCCAGGAAATAGTTCTTATCTGACTATTAAAAGAAACAATATAATTATTAATGGAAATGATTTTACAATTGATGGTAAAAATCTTACATCAAGTGGAAATAATCCAAATTTGTATATTGAAGGAATTAATGTTACATTCAAGAATATTAATTTTAAAAAATTAGATATTAAAACGTATGGAAGAAATTGTACTTTTATTAACTGTACCTTTACTAATACTACTCTTAATTTGTATGGAAGCCAATGTAATGTTATTAATTCAAAATTCACAAATAATATTAATAAATATGGTGGTGCAATGAATATTATTGGTGAAAAATCAAATATAATTAATAATACTTTCTTCAATAATTCTGCAATTGTTGGTGGTGCTATTTATTCATATGCTTATAGTACTCAATTTATTAATAATACTATTGTTAATAATTTGGCTGATTATGCAGGTGGAATTTTTTTATATGGTGGTAATCAGACTTTAATAAATAATACTATTGTTAATAATACCGGACGAAAACAAATTGGGGGAGTAATTTATAGTAAAGATGTAAATCTGATTAATAATATTATTAAGAATAATATTCCAGAGGATATAGTTTTTATTAATGATACAAATTTAAGATCTATTGATACTTTTGATAGTTTTATAGATGATGGATATTATGTTTTCTGTGCTAACATGGATAGATATGGTCCTGGTTCATTTTCTTTGTATGAAATTGAAAATTTGACTTATATTGAAAATTCATTGGATCATTCTAATGTGGCCCAATATTTGAAAATTTTGGTATATAACTATTATGATGATTTAGATCAAGAAATTATATGGATTTTCACTGATAATGATTATTTACATAGTAATAATACTATTGTTCAAAAAGTTATTGCTGATTATAATAATGGTTTAAGACTTTCTAATAGTCCTAAAAAACAGTTAAATAAAACTCATTACATCCAATATTATTATAAATTTTATTCTACTACCGATTCACTTTATCAAAATTTATTTGGATTTAAAAAATCAATTAATCAAATTGTATATAATTTTACAGCATCTAAAATTTCTTTAGACCCTGTTGTTATTATTGGAAATCAAACTAGATTTTTAATTAAAATTAAAAATACAGGTAATTGGAAAATTGATAATCCATATATAATAGAACATAATTATGATGGTTTAATTTATGATTCATATATTGATAAAGATAAAGTATGGATTTATAATAATGGTAAATGGATATATAATGGAAGTTTAAATGAAAATGAAACCATCTATCTAACTATTATTTTCAATACTACAAAACTTGGAAATTTTACAAATTTTGCAATAATTGGATCTAACCAAACTGATAATAAAACAGTAAACAATACAACTACTGTTAATAATCATACTAATAATACTAAAACTCATAATAGCACTAAAAATCACAATAACACTAAAACTCATAATAGCACTAATTATATTACTAAAGGAAGTTTGTATGGAACTGGTAATCCATTATACCTTTTATTTAATTCCCTGATATTTTTAAGTATTATTCCATTAAGACGTAAAAAATAGTTTTTGCACACTTTGTGTGATTTATTTTTTCTTTTTTTTAAGATTTTGTATTCATATTTTTGTCATTTTTTTTAAATAATTTAGTAAATTCATTTTATATTTGCCGGAATCTAAATTTAATAATTTTTTAAGAATATCCTTTTATAATTTTAATGATTTCTTATATTTTTAACTAAATTTATTTAATAATTATAAGGAAATATTATATACTTTTTATTTTAAATATAATAGTGTATTAAAAATTTATTTTAAAAATATTATTTCAATTTATTTTTTATATAGGGGGTAAAATATGCCTGAATTATTAAAAGTTATTAAGTATGAAGGTGATGACAAGACTTTAGTATATAAGTATCCAGACAGAGATTTTAATACTCAAAGTCAATTAATTGTTCATCAATCTCAGGAAGCAATACTTTTTAAAGATGGGAAAGCTTTAGATGTATTCGCTCCAGGAAAATATGAATTAAAAACAGAAAACATTCCTCTTTTAAGATCAATTATCAATATTCCTACTGAGGGAGTAAGCCCATTTCATTGTGAAGTTTATTTTATTAACAAGGCAATGTCCTTAAATGTTGATTGGGGAACAAGCAGTAGATTCGATGTACTTGATCCAACTTTTGGAATTCCGTTAAGTGTCGGTGCTTCAGGAACTATGGAATTTGTTATCCGTGATTCTAGGGATTTTTTAGTAAATATTGTTGGAACTCAGGAGATTTTAACTACTAGCCAATTGTCTGAATATTTTAGAGGAAAAATTGTAACTAAAGTCAAATCTTATTTGGCTACTTTAATGAATGAAGTTAGTTATTTAAATATTAATACACATTTAGATGAAGTTTCAGAAGCATTAAAAAATAAGTTAAATGATTACTTCTATGATTATGGAGTTAGTTTAAAAAACTTTTATGTATCCACTATCCATATTCCTGAAGAAGATACTAATAAAGTTAAAACAATTTTAAATAAAAAATTGGAATATGGTACTCTTGATTATAATTGGGCTGATGAACAAATTGCTGAAATTTCAAAAAGATATGCATCTAATCCAGGTACTAATGATAATGTTGGAGGTATGATTGCTCAAATTCCACTTGCTATGGCATTTGGTGAAATGTTAAGTGGTGGGGTTGTAAATAATATGTCTTCTGGTTTTTTATCTAAATCTAAAGCTTTTAATAATTCTCAAGGTAATAATCAGCAGAATAATCATGTTAATAATCAACAACAAAGCAATCAAAATTCAAACATTGCTGTTGCTTCAAGTACTGGATACAAAAATAATTTCTGTATGAATTGTGGTTGTAAACTAAAAGAAGATGCAAAATTTTGTCCGAATTGCGGTACAAAAGTTAAAGTTGATGAAGTACTTAAATGTCCTAATTGTAATGCTATAGTTTCACAAGAAGATAATTTCTGTATGAATTGTGGATTTAAATTACGATAGATAAATTTAAGGGGGTTTTTTCATGAAAGTTAACAATATCATTATTTGTTTATTTTTTATAGTTTATAGTGCTATAATGTTCTTATTATTCCCAATCAACATAAATTTTGGATTAATTTATGTTTTTTCAGTTGTAAGTTTCATTATTGCACTTGTCTGGAACAATGTTTATTTAAGTAAAGGGAAAAGTTTTAATACATATCCTTCAAGGATTGTTTTATATACTTATTTATTAGTTCAGTTTATAGTTAGTATAATTTTACTTTCTACAAATTTAGTTTTAAATGTGAGTTTAGTTGTTGAAATAATTGTATTGTTTATTTTCTTAGTTTTATTGGTTTTATTATTAAGAAGTAAAGAGTATATTGAAAATATTGAGAATTCTAAATAATTGGTGAGTTTTTTTGACTGGTGTTGAGTGTCCTAATTGTGGTAGTACTAAGATTGTGGAGGTTGATGGTGTTCCTACTTGTTTATCTTGTGGGTCTAAATTACCTGATATTTCTTTAGGTGAATTTGGTGATATTGATCATGAGATAAAAAAAGCAGAAATCATACGTCTATATAATGCTAGGACTAAAAGAGATATGGAACCTAAGATGAATATCCTTAGTGATGATGAGATTCTTAAGTATGCTCCTAATTCAGAAGCTGCTGAAAAAATTAGATTTAATAGGGCTAGTACATTATATGAAAAATTAAAGGCTAGTAGAAAATTTAGAATAGTTTTTGCTATTGTCCTTGTGGTTATTCTTATAGTTATAGGTGATGTTATTTCATTATTTATTTTATATTCATCATTTTAATACCAATTGTTATGTATTTTTATTTCAAATAAATTCAGGTGAGTTTTTTGTCTAGTGTTGAGTGTCCTAATTGTGGTAGTACTAAGATTGTGGAGGTTGATGGTGTTCCTACTTGTTTATCTTGTGGGTCTAAATTACCTGATATTTCTTTAGGTGAATTTGGTGATATTGATCATGATATAAGAGAAGCAGAAATAATACGTCTATATAATGCTAAGACTCCTTCTGAAAGAGAACCTAGAATGAATATTCTTAGTGATGATGAGATTCTTAAGTATGCTCCTAATTCAAAAGCCGCTAGGAAAATTAAAACAAAAAGAGCAGGTAGTTTTAAAGAAGTAGTACAAATTAACAAAAGTTATTTATTGGCTATAATATTGGTATTTTGTATTGTTGATTTTTATATCATGTTTTCATTTATATCTTTTGAATATTATGATTTTGCTCGTTTATTCTTTTTGTTTTTCTTTATAGGTCCAATATTAATATATTTATACTTTAGATAGTTATTTTTGTTTTTGGCTTTGTTGAAATATTTAATGTTACGATATATCTTCTATTTAAAATAGGTAGATTTTAGAAAATTAAAATTTTTAAATGAATCATTTTTCAACGAAGTCTATTTTTTAAAATTTTTAATTTTTTTATAATGTTTATATTCGGTTTTCATTATATAATTTATTAGATAATTTTACTATTTATAAAAAGTATATTTTTTAATCTGTTTATTGTATAAACTATTATTTAATCATATTTTTTATTTAGTGGTGTATTTCAAGTGTATTTAATCATATGGTTTATTGTTTAATCATATTTTTTATTTAGTGGTGTATTTCAAGTGTATTTAATTATATAAACTACTAATTAAGTATTTTTTTTAAAAAAAGAGTATTTAACTATGATTATAATTAAATTAATATGATAAATCTTTATAATTGCCTTTTTTTACCAATATAAATTTAATATCTATTAAATTTATTACAACCTCGTCAAGAGTGTTGATTTTAAAATTATTTATTGGAATTCATTGATTTTTTCATTAATCTTCTGGTTCAATTCCTTTAGGAGATCTATATTTTTACCAGTTTTATTTAACACTAGGTTTAAAATATTATCTGCTTCGTTTTCAATATAATTTTCATCTAATTCTTCTGCTATACTGTCCCATAAATCTACGGCCCAATTTTTTTTACCATCAAATACAGCATCAATAAGTTTTAGGCTTCCTGCATTGACTCTTATGAGACGATAGTCTGATTTAGGTTTTGATTTTTTACCTTCTTTATTACAATCAAGATAAAGTCCATTAGGTAATTCTTCTGTATAATCGCCTGCTTTTATGAAAGTTCCTTCGATGGAGTAACCGTTTGTCACTGATTTATCTAGTCCACTTACATTTTTTAACCATCCTCCAGTTGATCTGAAATTTATGGATGGATCTAAATTTGTAAGTTCTCTACACCAATTTAACATCATAATTTTCACTTTATTTTAATTCGTATAAAAAAGTTTTAAATTAATATTTTACATATTAATTTTCTTATAATAATTAAATAATTAATAAATTTTAATTATTCAATAAATAAATGCTTGTTGAAGTTTTATGTCTAATTTATTTAATTTTAAAAATTTAGTTTTTGAATAAATTAGGTTTTCAACAAAGTATAAATAAATTTTAGTGAAATAATTTTTCACAAAAATCATATGTTTTCTTTTTTTTGAAAACATGGAATTACCAATTACATTATAAAAATTAGTTATTATATAATAATTTTATTATCCAAGAGAGCATATGAAAACTAATATCAATTTTTATATAATTTATTTACTTCTTATTTTTATGGATAATTTAATTTATAATGATTATTATTTATTTTAAACTTAAATATTCCTATTTATATTAGTTTTTTTCTATATTTGCTTATTTACAAGTTTATTCTTTAAATTGTTTAATAAAAATATAATTTAAATGTACTTGATTTATCTTAGTTTTATTTTTAAAATTTTAATTTGTGTAAAATATATGTTACATTAATTATTAATTTAAAATAAGTTTAAAGGAAGTTTTAAATATAATTATAAACTTATATTAAACTGAATTACATTAATTAAACAATATCAAGTTTAATTAATATAATTCTAAACTTTTAAAAAGTGGTATGATGGAAGAATTATTAGAAAAATTTGATATTGTTCCAAATAATATAGATATTTTTGAAATAGCTTTCATTCATGGTTCATATTCTACATCTCATGATCTTGATTATGATTATGAACGTTTAGAATTTTTAGGTGACTCTGTTTTAAATTTAATAGTTTCAGATTATATATTTAATAAGTATCCTAAATTGGAAGAAGGTAATTTAACAAAAATTAGGGCAAATTATGTATGTCAATCAGCATTAATTTATTACTCTAAACAATTAGGTTTGGATAAACACATTAAGGTTAATGATGAAGAACATAATATAACCCATAATGAGATTTTATCAATTTCAGCAGATATATTTGAATCCTTTTTAGGTGCAATTTATATTGATCAAGGTATGAATAAGGCTAGAGAATATCTAGCTAATAACATATTCAAATATATTGATGAGAATAAGATATTCTTTTATGATTATAAGTCTGTTGTTAAAGAATATGGTGACGCTACAGAGGTTAATGTAGATTATGAAACTGTTAAAGAATATGGTGTTCCTCATGATAAAACATTTGTCATAAGAATACTTATCGATGGCGAACCTTATGGCCAAGGTAAAGGTAAAAACAAGAAAGAAGCAGAACAATTAGCTGCTCAACAGGCTATTCAAAAATTGCATATTAAATAAATTATTTTTTTAAATTAATATTTTAATAATATTAATTTTTATTTTTTTTTTTTTTAGTTTTTTTGGTTTTTATTATATGTTTAGTGAATAAATACTCTATTTTTAGAATCTATTTTTATATTTATTAAAAATGTTTTATTGTTTACAAAAGTTATATTGGATTATTAAAAAAGAAGTGGGGAAATTATTTATTTGTTAAATTAAGTATTTAATGAAAATATGTGTATTTGTTAAATATTATTTTAATTTTACTTTAAAAATTATTATAAAATTAGTTTAAATAGATTTTAAAATGTTTTAAATCTATTTAAGTTTATTGCACCAGCTTTTATAAAGAAGTATAAATAAGAAATATCCAATGATAAAAATACTAAAGAAATAATTAATTGATTGATACCAGCGCTTCTTGCTTCAGCATCTCCTTTACGACTTATATTATATATAGCAAAGAACACTCCAACAATTGGTATTAGTATAGCTAATATATAACCATATGTTATTGAATTTTGGTGCTGTGATTTTTCAACTACCTCTAAATAGTTATATGTGATGTTATCTTTCTTGGTTTGAAACTCAAATCCACATTTGGGACAAAATCCATAGCTTAAATTATCAATTCTACTATGACATTGAGGACATTGAACAGCTTTTACTTGTATTTTTCTGTATTGTGGTTCCTCAAATTTATAATGGTATCCACATTTGGGACAAAATCTTGAATCATCATTTGTTTCTGTGTTACATTGAGGACAATGTTTAACCATTCTGCAGCCTCCTTTTTATTTATATTAGTAATTAATAGTATATTATATTTAAATCTTATATATTGGTTTTCTTTAATTTTTATTTTTTTAAGATTTTCATTACTTTAAAAGATTTATTTTTTTAATCCAATACTCAAAATCATAATAATTTTTAGCATATATTTGTTTCTATATGGTATTCTGATTTTGTTGAAGGTTTAAAATTAAATTTATTTTATTACTATAGTCAAGTTAAATTTTAAATAAAATAACTTTTAACATTGCTATTATTTTTCATTATATATAATATTTTATTGCTTTTTCTTGATTTGCTAAAAAAATATTATATATAACTATAGTTATATATAATAATAGTATATATTACAATTATTTATGGATATGCGATTATTGTAACTAGATATTTTATATTACTTTAGAAAATAAATACTTAA
>JBJFGN010000003.1:0-2064 GCA_051892775.1 Methanobrevibacter sp.
CAATCAGTTGCCAAGTTATATCAATGTCAAATATGACTCAAAAACAACCACACCTGGAAATATAATTACAGACAATAATAAAACCAATAATACTAATTCAAGCTCTGGTAATAATACTAACTCTAGTTCAGGTAATAAAACCAATGAAACTGTAAATAATAAAGAATTTACTATTAATCAAATTGTTTTGGCTGCTAAAACAGTTAAAGCATATTATGATTTAAATGGTAAATTGCCTAGTACTGTAACCATTGGTTCAGTAAAACTTAGCTTATCCCAATTCTTGTATTACCAGTCTAAAGCAATATCTCAATTAAATTCAGGTAATACTGCAAACATTCCTATTATTAATAATAATCTTAATGAACCTTCAAGTCCAAATTCTGGAGATTCTATTGATAAAAAATTAGCTAAAGCAGGATATGTTGATTCTGCTACTAGGACTTATAAGTTTATTTTAAATTATAATCAGGGTCCTAACTATTCAACAACCACTGTTGGTAGGGTTTCCTATAACAAGTTAATAGAGACTTTCTGTGAGGTTCTTGTTTATTATGGAAATAATAATGCATTACCTACTTCAGTACCTGTTAAAACTAGTAGGGTGGGAAACTATACTTATATGGTAGTTTCATCATCTAGTAAATATTTAAGTGGTAATGCATTTGCAATAACATTAAAAGATTCCTGGGATAATGCAGTTGCAAATCAGAAAATTAGTTTCAAAATAAATGGTGTTGTTTATACAAATACTACAAATTCAAATGGGGTTGCATATTTTGCTATTCCAGAATTAAATGGTAGTTATGCTGTAAACTATTATTATACTAATGGTAATGGTAGACTATCATCAAGTGGTTCAAAAACAATATCAATTGTTAGTAATATTACAAGTCTTATAGGTACTAACTTAACTACTACTAACTATTCAAATGTTAAATATTCAGTTACTTTAAAAGACTGTTATGGAAATGCTATTGCAAACCAAGTAATAACCTTTAAAATAACTGGTGTTTCAAGTATCTATACTGCAAAAACTAATTCAAATGGTATTGCAAGTATTGTTATTAATTTACCTACTGGAACTTATACTGTAACATACTCATTTGCAGGCAATAGCAATTATCCTAAATCAGGTGGAATGTCTACAATCATTGTAAAAAACAAGATTTCAAGTATTTCAATTGATTCACTTATAGATTCTGCTAACTGGGTTAAAAACCAATACAGTATAATATCAAATGGTACTAGATATACATTTGATAAGAATGGTGTTTCTTCTGATGGTAAATATATTATGGCTATTGGTAGACCATCAGCATCTGGTGAATTAAGTAAATATGGTTATACTTTCTATAGGAGTGTATTTTATAGAGTATGCCCTATATGTGGAAGTACACATTTATTCTGGAGTATTTTCTGGGCAGGTAATGAATATGATAATTATGGAACATTCCCCGCTACTGGTAACAAAGAAGGTGGTTCAGCTGAAGGTCACATTTTCTGTGCTGACTGTGATGCAGACTTCTCCTGTATAGATGGATTAAACCATGTTTCTGGTTCAACTGTTGCACTTAAAAAAGTGGTAGATACTATAAAAGTTACAAAATCACAAGCATATGCTCTTTTAAATGGATCAATGCAAAATGTTGATATTGTATCTTCAGAAGGTAAACTTCCTACAGTAGTAAATATTGAAGGTGCTAGCTTTTCATTATGTCAATACTTCTACTATGTTTGTAGGGCAATATCCCAATTAAGTGTAGGTAATACAAGTGATATGTCATTTGTTACCTTCGTAGATGAACCATCTAATCCTACTAGTGGAGACAGTATTAGTGGTGCTAGTTTATCTAAAGCAGGTTATGTTGACTCTGCAACTAGGACTTATAAATATATTTTAAATAATTTACAAGGTCCTAACTATTCAACAACTACTGTTGGTAGAGTTCCATATGACAATCTAGTTAAATTGTTTACTGAAGTTTTAATATACTATGGTAACAACAATAAATTACCAGATAGTATTACTGTAAATACTTAAGTGGTTTAAACAGAAAAAAA
>JBJFGN010000003.1:2164-6786 GCA_051892775.1 Methanobrevibacter sp.
TTTTTTGTTGTGTTTTATTTTTAAATAGTTTTAAAATGTTTTATTTTAATGAATTTGGTTTTTGAGTTTTATTTTATCTTCATGTCTTAATTTTTTGTTTTCTTAAATATTCTTATTATATGGATTTTTAGATTATTACTAAATATGGTGAAAATTAAAAATCGAAGCATTTAAAAATTTCATTGATTTTTATAGTATTACCATATTTTTTACTATTTTTCAAAATATTTAAACTAAGATTTCTATATTAATCTAGAGTCTATTTTATAGATTTTTTATAATATTTTTACATGGTTTTTTAATAACTATTTACAAAAATGGAAATTTTTAAATCTTTTTTATAAAAGCTTATATCTGGTCTTAAATTGTAAAATAAAGCTAAATTAATATTTAATTTTTAAATATTGGAATTATTAATAGTTGTTTTAATATATTTTATTTATTAGTAATTGGTTTATTTATAAACAAACAATTGTTTTTGTTTTAAATATATGCTTAAATATTTAATTATAAATTTTAATTCATATTTATTATTTCTTTTTATTTCTTGTTTAAATTGTATATTGTTTATTTTATCTATTTATATTAATATTATGTGTTTTATACTTTTATCTATTGATTTAATGGCTTATTTCTTAAAAAAAAGATTTATATATGATTTATGTTATAATGTATATTGTACTAAAAATATTTTTAATAATTTTGTGGATTTATTCTACTATGGTTATTATAAGTATTTTTTTTAAAAATTTTTTATGAACAAATTAGGAGGCGAGGAATGTCGAAGAAATTTAGATATTTTAGCTTAATAATGATGCTCATTGTTTTTGTTAGTATTGGTGCAGTATGTGCGGCTGATGTTAATGATTCCAATACATCAACTAATATATCAGATTCTTCGGTTCAAAATGTGACTAATATTGCGGTTCCAAATTCCGTAGACTTAAATAATTCCACAAGTGTTAGTGATTTAAATTCAAGTTCTAACCTTGAATCTAATAATTCTGGGTTAAAAGTTAATTACACTACAAGTATTGATAATACGAAAACAAGTACTGAAGATTCTGATATTAAAACTGATGTTCTTAATAAGTCATCAGTTAATACTGTAGTGAATAATCAAACTAACAAGAATTCTAACGCAAATACTACAGTTAATAATAATTCTTTAATTAAAAGTACTAATACAACTGTGAATAAGATTTCTAAACTTAAGGTTAGTTCTTTATCTCTTAAAACTACTAGTACTCCTACTAGTTTTAGTATTTCACAGATTGTTAGTGCAGCTAGAACTGTTAGGGCATATTATGCTTTATATGGTAAATTACCTAGTACTGTTACTGTCGGTTCAGTTAATCTTAGTTTAGCCCAATTCCTATACTATGAATCTAAGGCTATTGATCAATTAAACTCTGGTAACACTGCTAATATTGCTATCATTAGCAATAATCTTAATGAACCTTCTAGTCCAAATAGGGGAGATTCTGTAAATGGTAATTTATATAAGGCAGGTTATGTTGATTCTGCTACTAGGACTTATAAGTTTATATTAAATTATAATCAGGGTCCTAACTATTCAACAACCACTGTTGGTAGGGTTTCCTATAATAGGTTAATTGAAGCATTTGCTGCAGTTCTTGATTATTATGGAACAAATAAGCAGTTACCAAGTTATATTAATGTTAAATATAACTCAAAAACAACTACTCCTGCAAATATTAATACTGTAAATTCTTTCAGTATTAATCAGATTGTTTCTGCTGCAAAGGTAGTTAGGAATTATTATAAAACTAATGGTAAACTCCCAAGTACTGTTACTGTTGGTTCAGTTAAACTTAGCTTATCACAATTCCTATACTATGAATGTGTGGCTATATCTCAATTAAACTCTGGTAACACTGCTAATATTGCCATTATTAAAAATACTCTTAATGAACCTTCAAGTCCAAACTCTGGAGATTCAGTTAATGGTAAATTAGCTAAATCAGGTTATGTTGATTCTGCTACTAGGACTTATAAGTTTATATTAAATTATAATCAGGGTCCTAACTATTCAACAACCACTGTTGGTAGGGTTTCCTATAATAGGTTAATTGAAGCATTTAGTGCGGTTCTTGATTATTATGGAACAAATAAGCAGTTACCAACTTATGTTAATGTTAAATATGATGATGTAACAACTACTCCTGCAGATATTGCTAATTCAAGTAATAATAACTCAAATATTAATAATAGTAATTCAAGTAGTAATTCAAATAACACTACTGTGATTAATAAAACTAATGAATTTACTATTAATCAAATTACTAGTGCTGCAAAGGTAGTTAGGGCATATTATCTTGCAAATGGTAAACTTCCAAGTACTGTTACTGTAGGTTCTACTAAACTTAGTTTAGCTCAATTCTTATATTATGAATGTGTGGCTATATCTCAATTAAACTCTGGTAATACAAAAAATATTGCTATTGTTAATAAAACATTTAATGAACCTTCAAGTCCAAATTCTGGGGACTCTATTAACGGTAATTTAACAAAATCAGCTTATGCTGATTCTGCTACTAGGACCTATAAGTTTATATTAAACTATAACCAGGGTCCTAACTATTCAACTACAACTCTTGGTAGGGTTTCTTATAACAAGTTAATTGAGACTTTCAGTAATGTTCTTGAATACTATGATACTCATAATACTTTACCATCAAATGTTTTAGTTAATACCAATTTCACTGGAAATTACACTTACTTCGTTGTTTCAAGTAGTGGTACATATGTTAATGGTAGTAAATTCGTTGTAGTCTTAAAAGATGCATTTGACAATACTGTTGCTAATAAAAAAGTCGTTTTTACATTAAACGGTAAAGAGTATACAGGAACTACCGATGCTAAAGGCGTAGTCTATATTACTATTCCAGTATTAAACAATGGAAATTATAATGTTTCATACAAGTATACTGATACAAATAATAGATTGTCCTCAAGTAATTCTACAACAATTAAAGTTGTTAAAAATGTAACCACAATCAGTGGAAGTGACTTAACTACTACAAACAAGTCTAATGAAAAATTTAGCATTACTTTAAAAGACGCATTTGGTAACCTTATTGCAAACCAAAAAGTTCAATTTAGAATTAGTGGAAGCAATATTGTTTATGAAGCTACAACTAATGCAAAAGGAGTTGCAAGTTTAGCTATAAATTTACCTGCTGGTAACTATACTATAACCTACACATTTGAAGGTAATAGTAACTATCCTAAATCTACAGGCAGCTCTAAAATATTTGTAACTAATGCTATTGTAAACTCCAATAGTTTTACCATTGATCAAATCATTAGTGCAGCTAAAACCGTAAAAGCATACTATGCTACTAATAAACAATTACCAAGTACTGTAACTGTCGGTTCAGTTAAACTTAGTTTGGCTCAATTCTTATACTATGAATCTAGAGCTATTAGCCAATTAAATGCTGGTGACCTTTCAAATATTGATATTATTAACAATACATTAAATGAACCTTCTAGTCCAAATTCAGGAGATTCAGTAAGTAATGATTTAAGTAAAGATGGTTATGTTGATTCAGCTACTAGGACCTATAAGTTTATATTAAATTATAATCAGGGTCCTAACTATTCAACAACCACAATTGGAAGAGTCTCATACAATGCATTAATTGAAGCATTTAGTAGAGTACTTGCAGCTTATAGTGATAATAAACAATTACCAAGTTCAATCTCTATTGATACTACTAGTTCAAACAGCTATTCCGGTACTGATCATGCAGCAAGCAATTCTGAAATTACTGCGCTTGCATTGAAAATTACTGGAAACCTTACATCAGATTATGACAAGGCTGTTGCTTTATTCAATTGGGTAAGGGATAATATTGAATACAACTATTACTCTAACTCATTACAAGGTGCCGCTTTAACTCTCACAAGGGGAAGCGGAAACTGTTGTGATCAATCAAATCTTTTAGTATCAATGTGTCGTGTTGTGGGACTTACTGTACGTTATGTACATGGATACTGTCACTTCAGTGATGGTTGGTATGGTCATGTTTGGACTGAAATATATGTAAATGGTAAATGGTATAGTGCAGATCCTGTATCTACAAGAAACACCTTTGGTGCAATTAATAATTGGAATACAGAAACTGCAACTTACTTTAACAGGTATACTTACCTACCATTCTAGATATATTAAACACCTAAATTGAGAGTAATTTATTACTCTTAATTTTTTTTAATTATTAAAAATTATCTAAAAGTTTTGATAACTTTTAATGTTAAATATCTTTTATTTATTTTATTAAAAATAGATTTGAAATTAATATTTTTTTTTAATATTAAGTTAATATATTGATTTAAACTATTTTAATTCAATTTTACTTTTTTTATTTTTTATTATTTTCTGGATTTTGCTGTTTTTATAGTTTTAATTAAAATTTATTCTTAATTTAATTGCTTATTCCTATTTAATGGTTTTTTGTTTTTGTCTTTTGGTTTTGGGGTTTGTGTGTTGTTTTTTGTCTTTGTCTTTGCTTTTAGGTTTTATTTTTCTTTATTTTTATATTGATTCTTTATTTTTTCTTTATTTAATCTATTTTTCCTTTTAAACTGATTTT
>JBJFGN010000004.1:0-2004 GCA_051892775.1 Methanobrevibacter sp.
AATTTAAATGCTTTTTTTTTAAAACTTTTTATTAAAATTATTGTTTTTTAATTAAAAAGGTTATTTTTATATATTATCTAGATATAAGTTTTATATAACAAGTGTTTTTTTAGCAATAATAAGTTTAAACTATTTATAGTAAATTACTTATTATTCTTTAAAAGTATTTTTTTAGTATATGAAATGTAATTTAATTTAATTAATTCATAATTTTAATTAGAATTAAATTATATTGTGATATAATTATTTATCATTGTTTTTAAGTATTTATCTTAAAAATATTATTTAATTATGTTGTAGAAATTATTAGAATTAAAAAATTGTAATTATCAAGTGATTTATTTGAATTTTAAAAAATATGGATTGCCATTAATATTACCATTAATTGTTCTTTTTGTATGGTATTTAATAACAGATTGTTTAGCATTATTGCCTAATTATATATTACCAAGTCCTTTATCAGTTTGTCAATCTGCTTATACGATTTGTGTTAATGGTCGTTTACTTAATAATACTATAAGTACTTTGATTAAAGTTTTCTTAGGTATTGGCCTTGCTGCTGTTATAGCTATTCCATTAGGTATATGTTTTGGATATTCTGAAACTTTAGATAGGTTTACTTCTTTAATGATAAGTATTTTAAGACCTATTCCTCCTATTGCTTGGATTCCATTTTCAATTTTATGGTTTGGAATTGGATTAAATTCTGCTATATTTATTATATTTATGGGTTGTGTTTTCCCACTTCTTGTTTATACAATAGATGGTGTAAAAAGAACTCCAAAAATTTTAATAGAATCTGCAGAAACATTAGGTGCAGATAGTACTACTATATTAAGGAAAATTATTTTACCTTCTTCTGTTCCATATATCATATCTGGACTTAAAGTTGGTGTAAGTATTGCATTAATGTGTACTATTTCAGCAGAAATGATTGGTTCAAGTACTGGTTTAGGTTATATGATTTTAACAGCAAGTAACTTATTTGATCCAGGTACAACTGTAGTTGGTATGTTGGTTATTGGAATTATTGGAATTGTATTTGATACAGTCTTTGGAAAATTACAAGATAAAATATTTTGGTAAATTATTAATTTAAATTTATTTTTATTTAAATTTAATAATTTGAATTATTTTAATTTAATTTCATTTTTAATTAAATTTAATGGTTTAAATTATTATTTTGATTTAATTGAATAAATTATTTAATTTTTTATTATAAATTAATATTAATGGGGATTTAATTTGACAATTGAAGTAAAAAATTTAACTAAAACTTTTAAAAACAATAATAATGAAGAAAAAACAGTTTTAGATAATTTAAACATTACTTTTGATAATAGAAAGTTTATTTGTTTACTTGGTCATTCTGGTTGTGGAAAAACAACTTTACTTAGGTTAATTGGAGGATTAGACAGTCCAAGTTCTGGTGAAATTCTTGATGATGGTAAACCTATTATTGGACCTTCAACTAATAGGGGATTTATCTTTCAACAATACTCTCTTTTCCCATGGATGACTGTATTTGATAATGTAATGTTTCCTTTAAGAGTTAAAGGTGATGATGAGGAAAAATCTAAACAAAGAGTTGAAGCATATCTTAAAGGTGTTGAATTAGAAGGCGCTAAAGATTTATATCCATATCAATTATCTGGTGGTATGAAACAAAGAGTAGCGCTTATTAGAACTTTAATTAACCATCCTAAAACTGTACTTATGGATGAACCATTTTCTGCTTTAGATATGTTAACTAAACATGATTTACAAGATAAATTATTAACTGCCGTAGGTAAATATAATACTATTATTTTTGTAACTCATGATGTTTCAGAGGCTACTTATTTAGCAGATGAAATTGTTGTTATGGGTAGAAATGGTGGAGAAATTAAGGATATCATTGAAGTTGATGTTCCTCGTCCAAGAAAAAGAAATGATCCCGAATTATTAAAAATTCAGGATAAAATTTCAGAATATTTATAAATTATCTAAAATCTTTATTTTTTT
>JBJFGN010000004.1:2104-6442 GCA_051892775.1 Methanobrevibacter sp.
TTTTTTTATTTTTTCTAGTTTTTAAAAATTAGTTTTTGTATATTATTAAAAAATAAAATACGTGATATTTTTTTAGTCATTTAAATTAAAATTATCATTATTAATATTAAAATATTTTTTATAATATGGATATCATTTATTGTTTAATTTATATAATGGATTTAATGTTTTATATCCACCATATTTAATGCTATTATATACATATTTATTAGATTTTTCAATGGATTCTCTTAAATTATAATTTTTTATAAGATATCCACATACTGCAGCAGAAAAGGTACATCCAGAGCCATGGGTATTATCTGTTTTAATTAATTCTTGATTATATATTTTAATATCCCCGTCATAGAGGATACTTCTCCCATTTAAATGTCCACCAGTAATGATAATGTTTGATTTTTCACCTATTTTTTCTGCAGCTTTTATTCCATCTTCAAGATTATTAATTTTAATTCCAGATAATTTTTCTGCTTCATTGACATTAGGACATACAAGTATTCCATTTGGAATTAAATACTTTTTTAAATATTTACTATAATTATCATCTGATAAATCACTACCAGAACTTGCTATCATCACAGGATCTATTATGATATTAAGTTCATTTTCAACTATTTTCTCACTTACTAATTTAACAATATCTTTAGAATATAACATTCCAGTTTTTCCATATTCAATTGGGTACTCATTAAGTAATGAGTCAAATTGTAAGGATATAAAATCAGTATCTACTTCTTTTATTCCATATACTTTATCTGGATTTTGTGCAGTTAAATTTGTAATAACACAAGTTCCATGTATTCCTAAAGCACTAAATGTTTTAATATCTGTAAGTATTCCTGCTCCTCCTGAGGGGTCAAGTCCAGCAATTGTAAGTCCAATCATTTTAATCACAAAAATAGTTTTTTATCTTTATCCTTTTTTGATTTTGGAGCTAGTTTATCTAACTTATATTCTAATTTAAAATTAAATAATCTAGTAAAATATGTTTTTAAATAAACTTGTTTTAAGTAGTTTTATAAAAAAGAGAGTTGAAGAAAATTTTTTAATTTTCTTTTTTCCTTTCAACTTCAAGCCTTTCTGGGCCATGGACTGATTTAACACTAATTCCTAAAGATCTAAGATATTCTTTGGTTTCTGTTCCATCTCCATGTATTAAAATTTCTCCAAGATCTTCTTTTGTATTAACATCCATTGCCATAAAGAAAGAATCATGAATCATTGGTGTGAAATCATGTTTGTCTGCTTGTTTAACATGTTTTATGAAACTAAAGTCACCAAATTTCATTTCAATACTTGATGGTTGTATAATTAATGCATTTGTTCCTCCGCCTTTTGAAGGTACTATTACAAACTTCATAAATTTGGTTTGTTCAAGTAGCATGCTAATGTTTGTTTTACCAATAAGGGGAACATCTGAAGGTAAGATAATAACTCTTTTAACTTTATCTTTTAATTCATCCATTGCTTGGGTTAATGCATTATTTAAATTATTATTTTCATCAGTTTCTTTTTCAGTTATTGTTTTTAAATCAAGATTTTTAGCATAATCAAGTACTTCTGCATCTGAACTTATTATATAAATATCATCAACACAGTCTTTTAGAGCATTTGTAACATCTTTAAGCATAGCTTTTAAGAGATTTTCTCTTTCTTCTAAATTTAAAAATGGTGATAATCTTGTTTTTCCATTTGAAAATTTACTTACTGGGATTATTGCATATATTTCGTCCATTATAACACTTCATTAAATTTATTTAATAGGTTTTTGCAATTGAACTTATATGTTTTGCTTTTTTACCACAGTGGATACAAACTGCTTCTGTGTCTTCATCAAGTTCTTCACAGGAACCAAGTACGTCCATATCTGTTTCTTTTTCAATTGCTTTTCCACATTCAGAATCTCCACACCAATAAAATTTGGTGATGTTTCCATCTTCTGCTGTAGGTTTTAATTCTTCTTCTTTTTCTACAAATTTTATAGAGTCATTAAATTTATCCCATGCTTTTTTATATAAATCATTATGGATTGTTTCAAGATCCTCTTTAATATTATCTGCTAAATTATCATCTATTGTAAGTTCTGATTTTTCACCATTATCTCTTCTTACAACGACAACTTTATTTGCTTTTAAATCTCTTGGTCCAAGTTCTATTCTCAATGGACTACCTTTTTGTTCAATATCAAAGAATTTTTTACCTGGACGAATGTCTCTGTCATCTATTTTTACACGGATATTTAATTCTTCAAGAGTTTCTTTAATTTCATTACATTTAGCAAGAACTTCTTCTGCACCTTTTTTAAATAATATAGGAACAATTACTACTTGTGTAGGTGCTACAGTTGGTGGAAGAACAAGTCCTTTTTCATCTCCATGTATTGCAATTGCAGATGCAATTACACGATCTGATATACCGTAACATGTTTGGTATATGTAATCATGGTTACCTTCTTTATTTTCAAAAGTAATATCGAAGGTTTTTGCAAATGTTTGGCCTAAATTATGTACTGTACCAATTTGTAGTGTTTTCCCATCTGGGAAAATAGTATCAAATGCCATGGTGTAATCTGCACCTGGGAATTTATCCCATACTGGCCTATTACTAATTAAGTAGGGTATTGCAAGATTATCAAAGATTTCTTTAAATATTCCAATACCTGTTTCTACTTGTTTATCAGATTCTTCTTTTGTAGCATGTGCAGTATGTGCTTCAACAAAACTTGTAATTTCACGGACTCTAATCATAGGTCTTGTATGTTTTGTTTCATATCTAAATGTATTTACTTTTTGATATATTTTGATTGGAAGGTCTATATGTGATCTAATCCATAATGAAAACATTGGGTAAATTGCAGTTTCACTTGTTGGTCTAAGAGCTAATTGTTCATTTAATTCTTTTTTACCCCCATGTGTTACCCAATATACTTCATCTTCAAATCCTTTTACATGTAATCCTTCTTTTGCAAGTTCGCTTTCTGGAATTAAAAGAGGAAATAAGGTTTCATCATGTTCTTTGTCAAGTAATTTTGTAACATAATTATAGTAATTTTTTCTTATTTGAAATCCATAAGGTCTCCAAACACACATACCTTTAATTGGATATCTTGAATCTATAATATCTGCTGTATCCAAGATATTATGGAACCATTCACTAAAATTTTCCATTGAATCACCATTATAATTTTTTGATAATATTTATTTTAAAAATAAGCATTATTTTAAAATAATTTCTTATAAATTATTTTATAATATATTTATTTTCTTTTTTTTAATTAATAAAATGTTTGAATATTTTTAATTTTAATATTTCTCCTTATTTTTTTTATTTTTAATTTTAAGATTATCTTTTTCTAGATAAATTAACCCTATTTATGAAATAAATTTTGGTAATAGTTTAAATATTATTAATAAGATATATCATTTACTTATTTTTCTAAAAATAGTATTTTTAATTTGTATATTATTTTGCTTTATTATGGGGGTATTATGTTAGAATTTGAAAGTTCAAAGATAAAATATAGTTTTATTATTTCTTGTATTGCTTTAACTCTTATGGGTTAAGTAGTAGTATTCCTATTCCTTTTTATTCTACATACTAATCTTTATATAATATTACAGATAGTGTTTTATCTATTAGTACATTTTTCTATTTTATTGGAGATGTTATTGGTTTAATTTTCTTAGCAAGATTAAGTGATTATTTTGGTAGAAAACATATTATGGAACTTACTTTAATAACTGCATTATTTGGTTCAATTGTTTTTATTTTTATTAATGGATCTTCATTGCTTGTTTTAGGGCGATTAATCCAAGGTATTAGTTGTGGAATTTCAGTTTCTAGCATACAAACTTATGTTCTTGATGTTTCTCCTAAAAATTCTCATTTGAGGATTATTTTATCTGCAAATCTTCCAACTTTTGGTTTTGCAATTGGATCTCTGTTTTTCTGGATTATTTGTTGATATTTATGATTATATGTTTTCATAGGTATTCCTTATTGTTATTATTATGTTTCTTATATCCATAGTTCTTGTATTCTTTTGTGAAGAAACTGTAAGTTATAAGAAATTTTCACTTTCTTATTTGAAACCTAAAATTTCTATTCCAAATAATATTAAACCATTTATATTATTTCAATAGTGCTTTTTATTTCAACTTATACACTTAATGTTTGTATTTAACATATAGTTCATCTATATCATTATTTTACTTTAATTATTCAAGTAAATTAGTGGCTGCAATAATTTATACTTCAGTTTTAATCCCTCAAATTTTTGGCAGTGCTTTAATTAATAGATTAGGTTCTAGAAAAGGAATTTTATATGGTCTTTTAATT
>JBJFGN010000005.1:0-24940 GCA_051892775.1 Methanobrevibacter sp.
TTTTAAAAAAATAATATATATAATAAAAAACAAAACAAAAAACAAGTAATTCATAAATTTCTAATATTAAATAAACTATTTTTAAAATTTTTAATAAAAAATATCATTATTTTTATAAAAATGAATTAAATTTAATTAATATAAGAACTGTTTTTAATTACTTATAATAAATAAGGAGAAAAAATAATGTCTGATGTAGGAAAAGAAGTTATAAAAACAATGATTACATTAATAACTACTGCATTTGCATTAGTTGCAGGTTTAGCATGGAACACCGCCATTTCCAAATTAATTCAAACATTCATGCCTGCAGGAAGTGAGCTTAATGGTATGCTTTTCTATGCTATAGCAGTAACTGTTATTGCAGTAGTTGTAACCCTCTTACTTGGTAGAATGGCAGGTAAAATGGGCGTAGATATAGATGATGATTAAATATCATTATCTATACTTTAAAACCACGACACACTGATTTCTAAAAAAAAAACAAATTTAAAACTACAATACAGCAATTATCAAACTAATTTTATAATAATCTGTTGAAAACTTATTTATCTAAAAATTTAATTTTTTAAAATCTTCTATTTTTAAATTAGAAATAAATTATTATAAACCTAAATATTCAACAAAATAAATTTAAGTTTTTAAATACTATATAATTGATTTGCTTGCAGATTCTCCAGCAAGACTTCCCGTTGTGAATGCCATTTGTAAATTATATCCCCCTGTAGGACCACAAATATCTAAAATTTCTCCAGAAAAATAAAGTCCTGGAATTAATTTAGATTCCATATTCTTTGGATTAATTTCATTTAAAGATATTCCCCCTACAGTAACAAATCCTGCTTTATCAATAATACCATCAATTTCAATTGGAAAACTTTTAAGGTTTTCAACAATTTTATTACGATTTGATTTATTAAGGTTATTCATTTTAGTGTCTAAATTTATGTCAAGTTTATCTAAAAAATAAAATGTGAATTTATTTGGCAAATATTTTCTAAGATAATTATGAACCTCTTTTTTAGTTTTTGAGTTTTTAATAAAATCATCTTTAATTTCTTCCCTATTTAAACTAGGAATGAAATCAAGAAATATTACTTCCTTATTAAAATTTTTTTTATTGTTTAATAAATCGTAATCCTCTAATTTTATAAATTCCCTACTTATATTAATTATAACAGGACCTGTAATACCCGTATTAGAAATAAGTAAATCCCCTTTCTCTTCAATAGTTTTATTACCATATTTAAATGAAACTCCAATATTTCTAAAACTTAATCCACTAAGGGAAGTTAAATTTGAATCATTTACAATAAATGGGAATAAACCTGGTTTAATAGTTTCTATAGAATGACCTAAATTCTTAGCAAATTTATAACCATCTCCAGTTGAACCAGTATAGGGATAAGTTATTCCACCAGTAGAAATAATTAATTTTTTAGAAGTAAAATTGGATTTATCGGTTTTTATTAAAAATTCATCACCATCATTTAAAACATCCAAAACTTTATTATTTAATTTAAGATCAATATTTAAATCTGAAATATATTCCTCTAAAACATCAACAACTGATTCTGCACTATCCGTAATTGGAAAAACACGGCCATTATCCTCAACTTTAAATTCAAGCCCCTTATTTCTAAAAATATCCAAAAGTTCATCATTTTTTAATGAATAAAAAGCATGCTTAATAAATTTACTATCTTTCTTACTATATTTTTTAAGTGTTTCACGAATTGGTGTGTTATTTGTAATATTACAACGTCCTTGACCCGTTATACATAATTTTTTGCCTAATTTACTGTTTTTTTCTATAATAGCAATACGAATATTAGGATTATAATTAGCTGCTTTAATTCCAGCCAAAATTCCACTAGGTCCTCCACCAATTATTGCAATATCATATTTCATAAGAATAATTTGAATATTCTTATATTAAAATTTTAGCCAAGAAATAAAATTAAATAAGAATAAACCTATAAGAATTAAAGTCTATTAAAAAAATCGATATTTACAATCTAAAAATAAATTAAATTTATACATTAAATTCATAATCAAAATATTTAAAAATAGATGAAAAATTCATATATCTATTAAGAATAAAAGAGAAAAAACCACACAAACAACAAAAACACGCAAATAAAGGGACATGAAAATTATAAATATAATATTAACATACTTAAAATAAAAATAACTAAAAATAGAACTTCATATTTATATAATAACTTTAAAAAAAATATTTTCAGAAAAATTAAAACTATAATTTCAATATTAAAAAAAATATTTAAATTATAGTTATAATATTTCTGAATCAAATAAGATATAATTTTAAACTCATTTAAATACTATTTTTTATGTCTAATCGGAATTAAACCTAATAACATTAACGCTAATAATATAATACTTATTGGATTACCAGTTCCAGGAGCGCCAACCGCTTCAGCAATAGCTGCTCCTTTAACATTAGTAGAATTATTAATTGAATTTGAATTCATTCTGGTATTATTTCCATGATTACTAGTTTTATTAATAGAGTTATTATTGTTGTTAGTAGTTTTATTATTAGAACTATTTGTATTATTGTTAACAGTTTCATTATTATGATGTTTTGGATCCACAACTTCAACAGAAGAGTTTGCTGTTTTATTAGTGGTTTCATTAGATTTTACAATTACCACATTAGTAAAGTTACCGGTTTTTGTAGTATTAAAAGTAACTTCAATACTTGCAGTTTGATTAATACCTAAATTTTTTAATAACCATGTAGGTTTACTACTATCACCATTAAAAATCCAAATACCATTTACAGGTTTCCAACTGTTATAAATAAGACCATCATAATTATTTTCATAAACAGTTATATTATCTAACATTATGGTTCCATTATTTTTAATAATAATATTGAAACTACTTTGATTATTAAGTTCAACAGTTTTATTTAATGCCACTTTTTCTATATTGATATCAGGTGAAACATTATCAATATAAGTAAATTTAAAATTAAATAAATTCTGAGAAACTGGACTAAATAAGCTAGCAAATTGATAGACTCTTACAGAACCATTATCAAGAACATCTGTAGCACCATAATCAGGAACCCTAAATCCACTATCATAAATTCCGATAACATCTTTAACGACATGTTTAATTTTATCACTTAACTTAGGATATGCATCAATATTCCAATATTGATAATCCGAAAAGGTCCAAACTGCACTTTGAAGTTCACTAACTGTTAAATCAGATTTAAAATAATAATTATATAATAATATTTTAAAGTATTCATTAACTGCCTTATTATTTAATTTATTGTAGAAGATACTAGTATCATATACAAAAAAGTCCTGATTTTTATCAGGAGGATGAATAACAACTTCAGAACAGAAACCATTGGAAGTATCATTTATAGAAACATTTCTATAATTACGTTCTGTAGTGTGTAATAAATTGTCGAATGTGTAAACATCAGCACTTGTATTTATTAAATTGAAGGTTGAATTAAATTTTGCAATATCATTACCAACATTGGCATGATTATTACTAAATTTAGAGTTTGCTATTGTTAGATTTTTATCTGTAACTATTGCACCACCAAATTTAGATTTACAATTTTTAAATTCACCATTATCCACAGTTAAATTACCTCCAGCACAAGTAATAGCTCCACCAAAGTAAGAGTTTCCATTATTAAATTTGGAATTGTTTACACTTGTTAAATGATTATACATACTATAAATGGATCCACCATAAATAGCAATATTATCATTAAAATCACAATCTTCAATATTTAAAACATTAGTATTATTTGCTATTTTATTTTCAAAAAAGATTGCTCCTCCAAGATTGGCAGAGTTATTATTAAATTTTGAACCTATAATTGTGACATTAGAATCACCGAAATCACAAGCTCCCCCTTTTCCAATGAAAGTATAAGTATCAGCAGAACTGGAATTTAGATAATTATTACTAAATGTAGAATTTTTAATAATTATTTCTTTTTCCTTATTTGTAATAATAACTCCTCCAGCTTTTCTAGAACTACATTTGTCAAAATTACAATTAGAAACATTTGCATAACCAGATACTAAATATAATACCCCACCTTTTTCAATAGAACTGGAATTAGTAAAATTAGAATTATCCATGATAAAATTATCAGAAGAACTTAAAATTGAACCAGCATATCCCCCTTCACCAATATCTTTAAATAGAGAATTATTAATTAGGATATTAGAAGTTGAGGAATATAATACTAAACTATTAAATACTCTACTTGCATTATCAGGATAAGCTTGAGATATATTCATAACTTTACAACCATCCAAGGTAAAATTTGAAGAGGATGAATGAAAAACCCTTCCCTTAGTATTTGAGAAACTTGAATTAATGAAAGTAACATTAGATTTAGTAAAGTCTACTAATCCATTTTGCCAATTTCTATCATCTTCATAAGCATTTATTAAATGTAGATTATTTAATTTAACTGTAGATGAAGATATATTAAAAACAATATAATGGTTATTTGCATCAATAACATGGTTATTACCATTAATGGTAATAGATTTATTAATAATTAAAATTCCATTTTTATTATCATTACCGTTATAAGCATAATCAGAATCTAAATCAATTGTTCCATTCTTATTAGAATCAATTAAATTCTGTAAATCTGTAAAAGATTTAGAACCCTGGTTCTCCAAAATAGATACCTGATTTCCATTATTCTGAGTAATTATACTGTTTTCAGAAATAGACAAATCGTTATTTGCGTTATCTTGAGAAACAGATAAAATATTATTATCTGACGGATTCATAGAATTATTATCCATTGCACTAACTGAGCTTAAAGATAATACTATTAACAAACATGAAAAAAATAGTATTAATTTTCTATTGATTTCTTTAATAATATAACCTCCAACAATTTACATTATATATATATATACATATATACACAACACAAATTGCCAATAAGTAATATATTAATAAAACAATATAAATTTTTTTATTAGTACAATATAGAACATTTTATAAAAAATGAAATAAAATTAACTTTAAAAAAAATAAAATTTTATTGAAATAAAAAATAGAATATAAAAACTCTTTAAAATTAAAAAGACCAATAATATTAGATTATTTTTAAAATTTAAGATAAAAATATTAATTATAATTTAAAAATAGATATATTCAGAAAAGTTAAATTCTTAAATAAAATTTAAACACAGTCAAATTCTATAATGATTCCATATATTTTAAATCTGAAAAATATAAGATATAAAAAAATAAAGAGAAATAAACCTTAAAAAAAAAAATTAAAGTTTAAAATCTCTTTAAATTAACTTTTTTAAAGTCTTTTTAGCTAATTTTACTTTAATATATTTTTTAACAATTTTTTAGCACCCATAATTAAAACCACATAATTTTAATTAAAAAATAACAGAACCTATAAAGGATTATAATTAAGAAACTTAATTCTTATTAATCTTTTCTTCAACTAAATCCACAACTATTTTAAATAATTCCTCATCATCTTTAAGTTCTGGATGAGCAGCTAATGCCTCCTGATAAGAACCCAAAACCAATTCAGTTGCAGATTGGGAATCATAACCTTCTTTAGATAATAAATTAAATAATCTCTCTTCTTCAGGAGATAATTCAATATCTTCCGGATTTAAATCATTAAAATCAAGTTCAGTAACCTCTTCAACTTCATTGGAAGATAATTCATCATTATCTACAGCAGATTCATCAACATTAGTATCTTCAGAATCAGAACCATCACCAAATAAAGGTTTACCTTCATAGTCTAATTGATTAGGATTTAATTCCTTACATTTTTCTAAAGCTTCCTCTGCTTTAAGTGAAGAATCAATGTTTGTTAGAAACATATACCTATCATACCATAAATCAGAATTCTCAGGGAATTTTTTAAGAGCCTTTTGATTTATGCCAATTGCACGATTATTGTCTCCAGATGATGCAACTGCAAAAGAATATTGTCTCCATACATCAGAATCATTATCATCTAAATCAAGTGCATCCTTAAACGCTAATTCCGCATTTTTAAAGTCAGCTAAATTAAGATATATAAAACCTTTAAATGTTATTGCATCTACATTCTCAGGATACTTTTCAATTAAAAAGTTAACAGTATCTAATGCATCCTCATATTTCGCTTGATTAAATAATATTGCTGACTTTAAAAGAAGTGCATCTAAATTAGTGTTTTCAATATTTAATGCTTTATTGATTAGGTCTAAAGCTTCATCAAATTTTTGGAATCTTAATGCGGCATTTGCTTTATATAAAAATTCTTCAACTTCCCCATTAGCAGTCTCCTCAATTTGATTATATAGACTTTCCAATAACTCATCAACATCTTCATCACTTAATTCATCAGAATCAGAATTGTGATTATGATTATGATCATGATTACATTCAGGTCCACAGATATCTGCATCTTCATCAAACTCAGGAGCAATACCTGTTTTTAAATCTTCACTATTTAAACCAGTCAATTCTTCAATAGCATCTAAAACCTCTGGACTATCTTCAAGTAAACCATCTACAAATTCTTCAATCTCATCATTTTTATGTTGAAGATGCAATATAGAAATTTTAAGAAGATAACCTTCCTCCACATTAGGATCAAGTTCAATGATTTTTTCAGCATATTCTAAAGCTTCATCTAATCTATCAGAACTTGTTAAAATAAATGATTTGATACTTAATGCACTTAAGTCAGTGGGATCTTTTTCAATCATAAAATCAACATATTCATTTGCTTTAACAAAATCATCTTTTGCAAGATACAAATCAATCATTGCAGGAATAATCTCATCTTTTCTATAATCATTATCAAATAACTCTTCATATAACTCTAAAGCCTTATCTAACTCATGATTTTCATAAAAAGAATTTGCTTCTTCAAATTTTTCTTCAAAATCAACCATTTAACTTCCTCACATTTTTTTATTAATTATAATTATAAAATCAACTTTCGATTTTAGTTTAATAATAATTAAAAATTTTAATATTTTTATATAAAGTTAAAAATTTTTACATAAACAAAACTTTATTTAATATTAATACTTCATATAAATAAACTTATTGATAATATTCTAAACATTATTGAAAATTAGGACAAAACTAGATAATCTAAAAAAAAGATGATAATAAACATTTCATATTTAATTAAATTGTTTAAAGAAATAATTTTTTATAAATTTAATGTAAACAATATAAAAAAAGGTAGGATACATGAAAAACTAAAAAAAGAACTGAAAAAATACATGAAAAACTAGAAAATAGAAAATCCCACTAAAAAAAACTAAAATAAACTTATATTATAAACTAGATAATTTTAAAAAACAAGAAATTAAAATATATCAAATTATTAACTAGAAAAAACTATCCAATGTTAATTCTTTTGTTTTATTAGATTTCTTTTTAAATTCATTTTCTTCAGTATCCTCAATACTTTCAAAATCCTTATCATAATCTAAATCAACGATATTTTCTTCATCATCATAATGTTTATTTTCAGAATCTAAATCATATATATCATTATCATCAGAAACTTCACTATCATTATCTTCATAACCTTTAGAACCTATATTATTTTCAGGTTCTAATTCTAACTCTGCTTCTTCTATATTAACTACACCGGAAGAATAGTTAGGGTCTTCTGCAGTAGATTCAAGATTATTTATAGTGTCGTTTAAATTATCAATAATTGATTCATTATATCCCCCATTAATTAAATAATAACGTCTATCATATAATAGGTCTAATTCATTAGGAAACCTTTTAAGAGCCAAAGCATTAATTTTTAATGCTTTTTCCTGATTATCTAATGAATCAAATATATCTGCATATTGTTGCCAAATTTCATAATCATTTGGATTAACAGAAATTGCCTTATTAAAAGTGGAATCTGCTAAATCATACTCTTTGAGATTACATAATAAGATTACTTTTAATTTTAATGTATCAAAACAATTATCATCCAATTCAAGGATTTTATCAATTATCAACAAAGATTCTTTATCATCATTTAACTCATGCAAATATTTTGCTTTAATATATAATACTTTAGTATCTTCCTTAATATCCAATGCTAAATCTAAGAATTTAATAGCTTCCCCATACTCTTCAATATCTGCAAGTACTTTGGCTTTTTCAATATTTAACTCAAAGTTATCATAAAATTCATTATTTAATTCAGAAAAAATATTATCTATTTTATTTTTAAGTTTAATATCTTTCAAATTAAAATCAAATACATGATTTTCATTAATGAAGTTATTAGAATCAGAATTTATAGAACCATTATAATTTGAAGTATCATTTTGAGAATCAACACCCTCACCAAAACCAGAATCCACACCACCAACAGGAGAATCAACATCTAAATTAGTGTCAAAAGTCAATTGAGTATCCTCTTTTTTAGATTTTTTTGAAGATGCTTTATTAAGAATATTATCTAAATTAGACATGAATATAAAACTCCAAATTATTTTAAATTTTTATAGTATATAAATAGGTTTAATATTTATTATATAAAATATTTACTAAAAATACTTAAAAATAGAATAAAAAAAGAAAATAAGTAGTATAATATATGATGCCTAAAAAAATAGCTAAAAAATTAAAAGAAATAAGTAAGGACTACCTAAAAAAATCATCCAAAGTAGAATTTACAGTATTTTCAACAATTTCATAATCCTCATTTTTAGTATGATTAATAGGTTTTTTATCATCATCTAGACCATATTCATCAATAAAATGTTTTTTGTCTTTATATAATTCTTTATTCTTAGGAAATCTTGATATGGCATCACTGTTAAGTTCAAAAGCTTTAACTATTTTTTTATTTAGTGCAAGAGACATATAATAAGTTCTCCAAAGATTTACATTATCCAAATCCAAATCCAAAGCAGTTTTAAAAGCAAGCTCTGCTTCATCATATTTTTCAAGATCAATATTTACAATACCTTTAATAGTTAATGCAGGAATATTCTTTTTATCAAGTTCCAATATTAAATCAACAGTATTTAATACCTGTTCATATTGATATGTTTTAAGAAGAACTATTGATTTAAATATTAATGCTTCTACATTATTTGGATAAAATTCAAGACTCCATTTAATATAATCCAATGATTTAGAGTAATCTTCATTGTCAAAATACTCCTTAGCTTTTGAGAATAAAGTATTAAACTCTTTATTATTATCTTCCTTATTATCATAAACCAGATAATCATATAATGTTAAATCATCCATATCATTGGTCAATTTATAGTATACATCATCAAAGAAATTTCTAAAACGTGAAGAAGCTTTTTGATTTTCAAGTTCTTTATATAACCCATCTACAGATGTTTTTTTACCTGAATCATCATCAGAATAATGAATCTCTTTATAAATTTCAGGTTTATCTTTTTTAAGAAAATCCATAATCTCCAATCTTTCAGTATTTCTTTTAAGAACTTCAAGAATAGATAATTTAAAGGAATATGCAATAGTGGAATTACCATCTATCTCAATCATTTTATTACATATCGTTAATGCTTCATGAAAATTTTTATTATTAAATAATACACATACTTTAGCAGAAAGAACATCTAAATCATGAGGATATTTATCCAAATATAAATCAATATATTTATCTGCATTATCAAAATCATGTTTATCAAAAGTAATCCATAAAATTTTTTTAAGAATATCTACCCTAGTTGAATCTTCATTAAAAAGTTTAATATATAAATTCAAAGCCTTGTCCACTTTTCCTATATTGTATAAAAGATTTGCATGAGTATAAGTTTCTTTAAAATTTTCCATAAAATTACCCTTTTTTAAGTATATGTAAAAAAATTATATTAATATTATATTAGTTAATAAAACTAATAAACTTAAGAGTTTTATTAAATTTATATTAATAAAATAAATTTAAAAAATATTAAAATAATATATTGAAAAATGACTTATTTAAAAATTTAACTTTTTAAAATCCGCTTATTTTAATTTTAATATATAACATCCTAAATTTAAATAAATCCAATAAACTTATTTTATTCAAAAATTCAATTTAATTATATCCGATTAAAAATTAAATTCCATAAATTAATCTAAATTTTAAGGTTTTATAATTATTAAATAAAAAAAAGTTAAAATTAATAAACTAATTACCACTATCATAGTTATTTAATATATCATTCAAATGATTATTAAACTCCCCATCATCTGGAACTGCATTTAGAGCATTTTCATTTTCTTTTAATGCCTTATCAAAATTACCATTTAATAATAATGAATAAACATATAAAATCCATAAATCAGTGTTTCCATCATCAATTTTTAATGCTTTTTTAAAAGATCTTGATGCATTATTATAATTACCCAGACTTGATTGTATAATAGCCCTTATTGACCATATTTCAAATGATTTTCTATCAATATCAAGTAAATTATTAATTAAATCAAGTGCATCTTTTTCATCATTTAAATTAAATAGAATTACAGATTTAAATATTAATAAATTTTTATTGTCATTATTAATTAAATCTTTATTAATACTTACTTTTACCTCTTCTTCAACAGTCATGGAAATATCCTGATTATCTAAATCAGAATCCAAGTCAAGAATATTTTCATTATCAATTGAATCCAATTTGTTTAAATCTTTATTAAGTAAATCATCTACATAGTCAAGTGCAGTTTCATAATTTCCCTCATCAATAAATGAAAATAATCTCAATAAATCTTTATTTTCACCTACAAGATTACTAAGCAAAGATTTGAATAGATTCTGCCTATATTCCACAAATGGATTTACAATATCTTCATATAAAAATGAGAAATCTTCAACTATTTCTTTAGATTTTGCTTTAATTTTAGCTTCCGCCATATTATCAAAATCTTTTAATGTAATATCATCTCCTTGTTCCTTTAAAAATCCAAGTGAAATAATTAAACGAGCAAAAGTACGTGGATCATAATTTTTAAGATTTCTAAATAATTTAGTTTTCTCATCATCCCTATTTAAGATGTTTAAAATTTTATACTTAAAGACATATCCTTTCAAATCTTTTGGATTTAATTCTATAAGAGCATCAACTACAGTTAATGCTTCTTCATATCTTTTAAGATTTATTAATCCGATAACTTTAGAGAATAAAACATTAACATTTTTATCATTTAAATCAATATAAATATCTGCAAATTTAATTGCTTGATTATAATCTCCTAATTTTATATAAGTTGATACAATATTATTTATAATTGTTAAATTATTAGGATCTTCATTATATAATCTTAAATAAATATTTAATGCTTTTAAAAAATCACAATCAGAAAAATATTTAAAAGCCTTTTCTAAATCTTCTTTAAACTCTGCCATAATATTCTTACCCTTAATCATAATAAATAAAATTATTGAAATTATAATTTTTAATTTTTATAATTAATTAAATAAATACTTAATAGTTTATATTCTAATTAAAAAAATTAAATTAAGATGAATTATACCATAAAATTAAATCAATATAATTAATCAAATAAATACCAAATTACCCTTAAACAATCAAAATAAAAAATTAAAATTAAAAATAATGGACTTACAAGAAAAATATAAAAAATTAAAAATAATGCAATTTAACAGAATAAAATAATATAAAAATAGATTTTACATTATCAAAAATAATTAAAAACTTAGATTAAGGATTATAAAACTTCAAATTTAATAAACAATGAATCAATAAGATTAACTAAATAATCCATATCAATATAATCCTCTAAAATAATATTATCATTAAAAAATTTTGAAGTTTTACCATATTTTAATGATTTTATATAATCTTCAGATTCAGTATCTTTAATTTCAGAAAGCATAAACAATCTATCACTCCATAAATCAACATCTTCTGGAAATATAGTTAATGCTTGTTTATTAATATTTAATCCTAAATTATAACTACCTATTGACATTAGAGTCAATTCATATAATCTCCAAAGACTTTTATCCATTTTATTAAGGGTTAATGCTACATTAAATGATTGCAATGCATTAAAAATATCCTTTAAATAAAGATGAGCATATGCTTTAAATACCCATCCCATAAAATTAAATTTATCAAGTACTAAAGCCATGTTTGCATACTTTAAAGCATCTTCATATTCTTCTAAAAATAATAAATCACCAGACTTTAAAAGCAAAATATTAATATTTTTAGGTAATAACTTATCGGCTTCAGTTAAATATCCAAATACATTAATATATTTCTTATAATTAAATAATAAATTAGCTTTAAGTATAATATTAGTTATTGCATCATTCCCATATTTTTCATCATAACTATCAAAAATTGTTTTAAAAAGAAATTCCTCACTATACTCATCATATAAACTTTCATCACCTAATGCCTTAATTTCTAAATCATTTAGATTGTTCTCATAAAATGATACATAATCCCAAATATCATTACCATTTTTATCCACTAATCTGAAATTATCTTTAACAGAAAGTTTATTTAATAAAAAGTCTTTTTTATGGGTATCAGTATCTGAATCTGTAAATAAAAATACATTTAATATATCATTTAAATTAAAATTAACCTTATTTTTCCTACCTGTAACTATTGATGCATTTTCAAATAAATTAAGGAAAAATTTTTCAAAATCCAAATCATCAAAATCCCCGTTATCCTCTTCACCATCAATAAAATCATTTTCAAGAATATAATCATCACCATGATATGGTTTATCTTCAACAATGAAACTAATCAAATCATCATTCAATAAATCATTTTTCTTATTTAAATAATCGTCGACAATATCAGGGTATTTTTCTGCGATTTCATCTGCAACCTTTTTTGCTTGTTTAAGATTATCTTTAAACATATATAAATCAAATTTATCAAGAAGCAAATCCAAATTTGATGGGAATACTTTTAATGCCTTATTAATTTCAGTTACTGCTTTTTTAAGATGTCCTGAAAATATACAAGAAGAGATAAATTCTCTCCAAACAAATAAATCAGAATTATCAATTGAAAGAGTTTTTTGAAATGCTTTCATTGATTTCTCATCCTCATTTAACATATACAATATTTGAGCTTTAAATTTCCATGCATCATAATTCAAATTATCCAATTTAATTGTTTTATTAAAAAATTTAAGAGAATTTTCATAATCACAAATATTATATAAAACAAAAGCTTTCAGATTAAGAGCCAAAATATCCTTAGATCTTATTTTTAATGACTTATCCAAATAAAATAATGCCTCCTCAAATCTTTCAAATTTAATTAAAAATTGTGCTTTATTAATATATAAACTAAAATCAGTTAAACCTAATGAATCAAATATTTTAAAAGAAGTATTTAAAAATTTATCAATTTCATCATCATTAAGTTGTAGTTCAATGAATCTTTCAAAATATTTTACAACTTCATTAAAATCACCTTTAGAAAGATATGAGTATATTATACGTGGCAATATTTTTGATTCGTCAAAATTATTATGATATAAGTTATTATAAATTTCTAAAGCTGCATCATATTCTTCTTTATTATATAATATATTTGCTTTTTCAAAATCCTTATCAAAACTTGACATAAAAAATTCCATAATTAGTGTTAATAAATAAAAAATATTAAACAAATTAAGATTTAATAAAATGATTTCCCTATAATAAAAATATTCCCCTTAGAATATTTCAATCAATTAAATATTGATTAAAACTAATAATTAAATTTTTATAAAAAATTTTCAATATTACTTATCCAATTAAATTTAATACACATATTATTAAAATAAAAAATTAAATCTTTATAAAAAATTCAACATTACATGATTAATTTAATATAAAGCATGGTTTAGACAGAAAGATATTCATGAAAAAAAGGTTAAAAATTTAAAAGAAAATTAATCATTAAAAACTTCAGGTTTTAATTCTTTAACTTTTTCTAAAGCACCATAAGCAGATGAATAATCATTAATACTTTCAAATAATTGGAATCTATCATACCATAGAATATAATTGTTTGGAAAAATCTTTAATGATTCCTCATTTACATTTAATGATTCTTTCAAATTTCCAGTATATGCGTATGCAAAATAGACTTGTCTCCAAATATTATAATCCTTATTATAAATAGATAAAAGTTTTTTAAAAACATCAATCCCTTCTTCCACATTTCCATTGTTTAAAAGAATATAACCCTTATATTGAAGAGCAAGATAATCATTAGGATTATTATTTAAAAGGTTATTTAGTATATCTAAAGACTCGTCCAATTTATCCTGATCATATAATAAAATAGCTTTCAATTTAGAACTGGGACTATCATTAGGATACTTTTCTAAAATATCATTAAGACAGACAATCGCATCATCAAATTTTTCAAATTGAATAAAAATTTTAGCAGAATTTAAATTGAAATGATAATCATCAATATCTAAATTTTTAAGTAGATTCAAACATTTATTTAAAATAATGTTCTTCTCATTAAAATCTGAATTAAATAGATACTTATTAAAAATTTCAATACATGAATCAAAATCATCTAAAGCAATATATGAATTAACGATATATGGAATAACATCCATTTTATTATAATCTTTAGCTAATAAATTATGATAAATATTTATAGCATTACCATATTGTCTATTTTCAAAAAAACGTTTTGCTATGTTAAAATCATCACTAAAAGAATTATTATCTGTCATATTAATTATCATCACGATTCTGATTTAATAATAAAAAACTTATTAAAAAATATATAAAAATATTAGTATCTAAAACTTAAATAAATTTTTACACATCTAGCTATGAAAAATTAAAAAATGAATCTAGAGTAGATTCACGGAAATTATGCATTTTAATACTATGATTAAAGTGTCTGTTATGATAATCTAACTTATTACCTTTTGATGAATCATTATCTTTAGTGGAATTTGATTTGTTATCATCTGATTCATTTGAATTTTTATCTGAATTAAACCTATTAAACCCAACATTAGATGAATCTAAGTCATTGAATCCGGATTCACCATAAACATCACCAAATTCATTAAGATCATGACAAGAAGAATTTGATTTAGATTTATCGTAAACATCACTGGAAGAATCGAATTTATCAATATAATCATTAGAGGAATTTGAATCAGAATCTTCAACATCCAAAGAATAATCAGCATGTTCCCCATTTCTATTTGGAATATCTTCAATTAAATTACCATTCTCATCAAAATCAAATAAGGAATCAATATCAATAGTATTTTTAGTGAAATCTTTACTATAATCTTCAGCAATTATTGGTATATCAATATCCTCATTTTTACTGAAATCTTTACTATAATCTTCAGTAACTATTGGTATATCAATATCTCCAATTTCAAATGTTGTTAATTCCTCTGAATCATTTTCATTGAAATAATCATCAATCAAATTATTATTAATAGATCCATCTTCTTGAATATCCACATCAACTTTGTTTTTATTAATGTCTTCATTTAAATTTTCAACGTTAGTCATTATAGATATATCTGAATCGGTATATTCTTCTTGATTTTCATCATAATAAGGATTATCCCCATTAAAGCCATCTACGTCATATATATTATTATCCATAGAAGAAACAAAATCATTTATAATATTATTATAATTAGAATCCTCTTTTTCGGCCAATTTATTGTTTTTAAAATCTAAATTATCTTTGATTTTATCAGAATTTAAATTATTAGCAGTGACAAAACCTAAATCTTTATCACCAAATTCATGTTTTAAATCCCCAACATCAAATTGATCTACTTTCGTATTTTTAGAAGTGACTTTATTTTCATCATGGATTAAAGAATCTGCAGTGATAAAATTCAAATTATCTGTTTTTCGAATTTTATTAAAGTCCTGATTATTAGTGGTGGAATTATCATCAAAATGAGATAATTCCTCATCACTAATTAAGTCTAGTCCAATTTCCCTTTGAAAACTTTTAATTTCATTAACCTGACCTAAAAGTTTAAGGGAAGCCAATTTAATCATGATTGCAGAATCATTTAAAGAATCTTTTTCCAATATTTTATTAGCAATTTCTAAAGATTCATTAGCCTTATATTTTTTAAGTAAAATAGATGCTTTTAAAACTAAAAGTTCATAAAGAGATGAATTATCATCAAGATAAGTATTCAAATATTCTAAAACTTTGTCTGTATCATTGTTTTTTAAATAAAATTTTATTAAATATGGGAGAATAGTATCAACATCATAATCTGCTAAAAGTAATTCATTAAATATTTCCATAGCACCATCAAAGTCATGATTTTCATATAAAGAACATGCATTCAAAAATTTTTCATCTAAATTTTTTATATTAGACATGATACTGCCTCCTCAATTAAATAAAGTAAAAATAATTATGGAGTTTTAATACTTAAATTAAACAATCATTAATGAAATAATTTAAATATTAAAAAAACCACTTAAGACACTAATCAAACTAATTGAATAGTAAACAAAACCATATAAAAGTATTCTATGAATCTAATTAAATTACTAAATATTATCTCCAGACAATAAAAAATCAATAATATTAAAAATTTTAATTCCTTGAATATTTTTCATATGTGTTTTATCAAAACTTATAATGATTTTATCATAATTATCTTTTATTGAATTTAAATCATCTAATTTCTCATTTAATAATACGTCGTCTAAATTTTTAAGTATTTGAATATAAATTATCTTATCTGGCTTTTTAGCCATAAAGTCGATTTTATGATTATTGTATTTAACAGTTGAAACTTTGTAATCCCTTCTTAGAAGTTCAAAATAAACTAAATTTTCAAGAACCCCTTTTGAATATTCCCCATCAAATCCAAGTATGAAATTTCTAAGTCCTAAATCACATATATAATGCTTTTCAAGAGTTCTTAAATATACATCACATTTAAGATTAAACCTCTTAACTGGATAAAAAAGATAGGATTTATCAAAGTAATTTAAATAGTCCAAAACTGTTGTTGGAGTAGTTTTTACACCTTCAGTTACAAAGTATTCTGTAATCTTTTTAGATGAAAAGTATTCACCTAAATTATTAATAGCAAAATAGAATATTTCATTAAGGAGCATTAAGTTTTTAATTTTATGCTTAGATATTAAATCTTTAACAATGATTGTATTGTATATACCTTCAATAATATTATTGAAAATTAAATCTGATTTTTTATGTTCAAAAATTACTGGAAATCCACCATAATGAAGATAATCCTTGAATTTACCACCAATATCTAAATCATCACCCCAATATTCATCACTGAACTTTAAATATTCTTTAAAAGATAAGGGAAGTACATTTACCTCGATAATTGGCCATGAAATATATTTTGACAATTCATAATCTTCAATATCACCACATAAGCCAGAAATAAAGAAATCGACATTACCATAATCAACTGAAAGTGAATTTACAACTTCATACCACCTATCTACTTTTTTAACATTATCTAAAACAACATAATTCATTTTATTATTCAGGATATTTTCTGATAAAAAATCATAGAGATCAATATAATCTAAATATTTTTTATTTTTTAATGAATCAAAATTTAGATATATTACATTCTTATTATTCTCCACTAGATTTTTAGCAAATGATAATAAAATACAAGATTTACCACTACCATGAACCCCAGTCAACACTTTAAGAGTTTTAGTATTTGCAAGATCATTCAATTGATTAATATACAAATCCCTTTTTATCATTCTTTTAGTCCTAGCTTTATAATTTAATAAATCTTTAAATGATTATTTTTATATTGATTATAATATTTATATTTTTATAAAAAAATAATATTAAATAAATTAAAAATTATTATTTTTTAAAAAAATATTTATGAATAAATTAATATTATTCTTTTATAAAAGAATAAATTAAAAAAATAATTAAACAATAGATTATAAGATAATACAAACCACAGTAATATGAATAAAGAAAAACTAATAAAAACGAATATAATGGAATAAAAAATAAAGTATAAAAGTTAAATAAAGTTTTATTCCATAAATAATAAATATTAATGAATTGAAAACAATTATTGAATATTTAAATAAAATAAATAAAAATAAGCAGTTAATAAAAAATATAATATATTAAAACTTTAACTATATAATTAATTTTTAAATTTTAAGAAAAACTATAGAAAAACAAAAATAGACGGAAATAATTAAAAAAAACAAGAAAAATTATTTACAACAAGCAAAGAAAAAATTTTTAATCTTCAATAAAATTTTATGAAACTGAGATTCATTTTTATCATCCTTTCTTTGACAACATGGTGGTCTTACATGATCTTCCATTATTACACCCCTCATTTTTTTAAAAATTCAACTTAATTAAAAATAAAATTTTATTTTGCTGCAATCTTATTTTTAATTTTAGATTTAAGTTTTTCAATAAATTCAAATTCTTCTTCATATACGATTTTATTCATATAACCACAATTTGGACACATTGCTTCATTACATTCTTCACATCCACAACAACCAATCCCATCACAAGTTCCCCTAGTTTCCTCTGGGTCATATTCATATCCACAAATTCTACATTTTATTTTCATTTTATCACCATTTTATAAGAAATTAACGTATGAAATTCTGTTAAAATATATTTATTTAAAAATTTAAGACTTCAAATCTATTTACGTTTTAAATATAATAAATTTTATCCTAAATTTAAAGATTTCAACAAATATTAAAGAAAAATTACTAATAAATATAAAAACTAAGGAGAAATTAGATAATTTTTCTAAAAAATATGAAAATTAATCCAAGATAATAAAAGCAATAATTAATGTCACATATCTAATTTACTTTTGATTATCTTGGTCTTTTTCTTCATTCTCTTTTAATTTAATACCTCTTAAACAAGATTCAGATTTCATATAATCACCTCCATCAATAAATATAAAATTAAATTAAGTTTATAAATCTAAAATAATTGATTATAAGTTTGTATAAATTACAAACAAGTATTAATCAATAATTTTACAAGTTAATGGAATCCTAAAAGTAATCCAACATGGAATACTATAAATGATACTACATATGCAGTAATTAAACATGTACATACCATTACAGCAGGCCATTTCCAACCATTAGATTCTTGTTTTATAGTACCCAATGCTGCAAAACAAGGTATATATAATAAACAGAATACTAAGAATGTATATGCTGTAAGTGGTGTAAATGCTGCAGTAATTCCTGCAGTAGCTCCACCAGGGAATGAACCGAATACTGAAGTTAAAGTTGCTACAATAACTTCTTTAGCCACCATACCAAAGATTAATGCAGAGGAAGCTTGCCAATTACCAAATCCTAATGGACTAAATATTGGTGCAATAAATGTACCTAATTGACCTATGTAACTTGCTTGTGATCCATAGTCAACACCAGCTGGGAAATAACTTAATACCCATACAATAATTGCCGCTGCTAAAATAATGGTACCTGCTTTTCTAATGAATCCCCATGTTTTTTCACCAGTATGCATAAGAACCCCTTTTAATGTAGGGATTTTATAGGTTGGTAATTCCATTACAAATGGAGTACTTACTCCTTTAAAGAATAATTTCTTAATAATGGCTGCTACAATAATAGCTACAACCACTCCAAGTAAATATAATGAGAAGATTACATTTGCTTGTGATGAGGCAAAGAATATTCCTACAAATAAAAGATATACTGGTAATCTTGCAGTACAAGACATAAATGGTACAAGTAACATTGCAACCAAACGATCTTCTTCATGTTCAAGTGTACGTGTTGCCATAATTCCAGGTACTCCACAACCAAATCCAAGAATCATTGGAATAAACGCTTTTCCATGAAGGCCTAAAACCTTATGCATAACCTTATCCATTACAAAAGCAGCCCTTGCTAAATAACCGCTATCTTCCAATATACTTAATAATAAGAATAATAAAATAATTTGGGGAACAAAACTTAAAACGCTTCCAACTCCAGAAATTACTCCATTAGATAAAAGTGAACCTAAAGCATTATCACCAATAAGTGCAACAGTACCATCTGCAATAGCAGTAACACAAGAATCAAGCCAATCCTGAATTGGTGAACCTAAAGTAAATGTAACTTGGAAAACAAGATACATAATAATTAAAAAGATAGGAATACCAAGAACCCTATTTGTTACAATCCTATCAATTTTTTCAGTCATTGTTGGTTTTGGATTTTTAGGAAGCTGTACACATTCCTTAATTAAACCATCAATAAAAGCATAACGAGCATTAGCAATAGCTTCTGCTGCTGATACTCCATAAATATCTTTTAAATGATTTTTAACTTTCCTTACTTCTAAAAATATTGGGTTAGACATAGAGGACTGTTGAACTTTATCCATTATAATTTCATCATCTTCCAATAATTTAATAGCAGTCCAATAAGGTGATACATCAAGTAATTCTTTATCCTTTGAAATTAATTTTTCCAAATCACCTAAATGTTGTCTTAACTCATCACCATATACAAGTTTATTTTTACTTTCTACAGGATGATTTTTAAGATTTTTAATCATTTTAATAAGGTCATTATGACCAATATCTGAGTTAGCTTCAATTTGAACTACAGGAAGACCTAACAACTCAGACAATTTATCTACATCAATATCTATCCCATCTTTACGTGCTAATTTATTCATATTAAGAGCGATACCTAAATTTGCATCTAACTCCATCATTTGAACTGTTAAATACAGATTACGTTCTAAATTAGCTGCATCAATAACATTGATAATTGCATCAGACTCTTCATCTACAATAAAATCTCTTGAAACAATTTCTTCAATAGAATGAGCACTTAATGCATAATTACCTGGCAAATCAATAACATCAATTCGCTCACCATCTTCTTCAAAATGACCTGAAGCCTGTTCTACTGTTTTACCCGGCCAATTACCAACGTGTTGATGAAGTCCAGTTAAATTATTGAACAAAGTGGTTTTTCCTACATTAGGATTACCTGCCAATCCAATTTTAATATTCTCCATAAACAATCTCCATTATTAATTATAAAAGTAAATTAAAATTATTCAACATCAACTTCAATATTACGGGCTTCTTCTTTTCTTAAACAGACAGAATATCCTTTGATTTTGTATTCATAAGGATCTCCTAATGGAGCAACTTTTTTAAGTTGAATTTTTGAACCTTTAACAAAACCCATACCCATTAAATGGCGTTTTAATTCAGCACTTCCTCCATCATTATAGGAAACTAATCTTCCTTCCTCACCTGTTTTCAATTGATCTAAACTTTTAATCATCAAAATCCACCTTCTATTTAAAATTGAAACTAGTTAAAAAAATTTTTAATTCACTTCTTTCTAATTAAATACAGTTACTAATTAGAATAATATTCCATTAAAATTCTAAAATTTTATAATACTATAAGGACATAAAATTCAGAACTTTAAATAAATTTAAGAAATTTAGAAATCCATAAAAATATAAATTTAGTTATACCTAAACTTCTTGATTAAAGTTTAGATTGAACTAATATATAAATGTTTAGTTATACCTAAAAATTAAATAAAAAATTTAAATAAAATGAAAAAAAAATCGAAAACCAAAATATGAAAAAATAAAATAGGTAAAATAAAAAAAATTAGGAAAATATGAAAAAATAAAATAGGTAAAATAAAAAAATTATAAAAAATGTTACTATATAATATATTATAATATTTATAAAAAAATAAGTTGATAATATGAAACCTTATGTAATACTTAATGCAGCAATGACTTTAGATGGAAAAATAGCTACGAAAACAGGTTCATCAGAAATATCATGCAAAGAAGATTTAATAAGAGTCCATAAACTTAGATATGAAGTTGATGGCATAATGGTAGGGATAAATACTGTAATTGAAGACAACCCAAAACTTACAGTATCCAAAATACCTGCTAAAAAAGAGGACAACCCAATACGAATAGTGGTAGATAGTAAAGGAAGAACCCCCATCAATTACAGAATATTAAATGACATGGCACCAACAATTATTGCAGTAGCAGACGAATATGCAAAAAGCGAGAATGTTAAAGAATTATCAGAATATGCAGATATTTTCTCATCAGGAAAAAAACATGTAGATTTAGTTAAGTTAATGGATTATCTGTATAAAAAAGGGATTAAAACACTTATGTTAGAAGGTGGTTCAACACTTAATTTTTCAATGATAAAAGAAGGGTTAATAGATGAAATTAGAATTTGTATTGCCCCAATGGTTGTAGGTGGAAAAAACGCGAAAACATTGTTTGATGGAGAAGGATTTAATTATATGGAAGATAGTGTCAAACTAGAATTAAAAGATTCATATAATATGGGTACTGATTTAATTTTAGAATATAAAGTTTTAAATTCCAAATCCAATAAGAATATTTAAAAAATCCAATACAAATTAACAAAAAACAAAATCCAATAAAATTATTTAAAAAATCCATGCAAATTAACAAAAAAAATCCAAAACAAAAAAAAACTAGACAAGTAAATAAAAAACGAACAAACAATAAAACAAGAATCAATTAAAATAAAAATAAAAGAAGTTATAATAATTTATAAACTTCTTCCATAAATTTAAGTTGACCAATACGTTGCATAGTGGTTCCAACTCTTTCTTTTTGAGGTTTAATACCATATTTGTTATAAACTTTAATAACAGCATCAATTAATTTTATGATATCCTCCTCATTGTCAACGTTTAAGGTTAAACCTTCAACGATTTTACGACCACTCATTCCACCAATATGGAGATTATATCCATCATATTTAAGGTCTTTTGCATCATGAGGACATGCTTTAATACATTTTCCACAACCAATACATACATTATAATCAGTATGGGCAAGATCTCCCCTAATTTCAAGAGCATCTACTTTACATACATCAGCACATCTTCCACAACCATTACATTTTTCTTCAATAGTTTTAGGCAATTTATATCCATTAATACCAAAATCAGCCACTTGTGGCCTTACACATTTATTAGGACAACCACTAATTGCAACTTTAAATTTATATGGTGCAGGATTTTCTTTAAATTTATCTTCAACTTTTTTAGCAAGAGCAGTTGTGTCAATTAAAGCAAGACGACAATTTTGATTTCCAGGACATGCAAGTGTAGCTCTTACAAGAGGTCCTTCTGAACCATTTCTAAATCCTGCTTTTTGAAGATCTAAAATCATAGGTTCAACATCTATTGGTCTAACAGAATGTAACTCAAATTCTTCCCTGTTTGTAAGTTTAATTTTGGCATTATATTTTTTAGAAATATCCATAATACTTTGAACTTCCTCTTGGCTATAGAAACCAGAAGGATTTGACCTCATTCTTATGAAATAATCGCCGTCAATTCTAGAAGATGCTCCACCATAATCGCTGTTCCAGTAATATGATATAAACTCATCATTATCAAAACGTTCTTTAATATTTTTATTAAATCTTTTAAGTTTGAAATCTCTTAGGAATTGTACTTTAGATTCATCCACTCCTTCTTTTAAAGGAATGATATTTTTAATATCTTCACCTTTTTCTGTTCTAATAATAATAGTGGAATATCCTTCCTCACTTCCAACAGAACCAATTGAAACATCTGCAAGATCTGAATCAAAGTCACGGCAGAATTTACAACCAGATGCTAATTTAATATCTTTAACTGGAAGTTTAAGTGTGTCTTCTTCAGTTTCAATTATAAATTTACCATTAGTTACATTGAATTTTTTAACATCGTCAATATCAATATCATGTTCTTTTAAAAGATTTGAAAGAGTTTCTTCTTCAAATTTTTCAGTACAGAATAAACCAATTAAATATTCAATTTTAGGAAGTTTAGTTGCTTTACCATCCCATCCTAATTCAGGATCGTGTTTTGCATGGTATGGGAAATATTGTAATTTTCTTAAACCTTCAATTTGACATGGAAGTCCAACAACTGCTACTTTTTCAGCACCTTGAGCATGAGCTTCTTTTAATGCTTCTAAAGTAGAAATAGTATATTTGGATTTAACAGTTTGTTTTAACTCATCAGGAGTTTTAACAATCATTGAAACTGGTTTCCATTTTTCGTCCCCAACAACAATAGCTGCATCAATTTTTTCAGATTCTAAAAGATATTTTAAGAAAGAACTTACAACTCCACCATCTTGTCCTTCAACTGTACCTTTACCATAATAATATTCTTCCTTAAAGTTTTCTCTAATGCTAATTTGGTATCTAGCTGAACCCATTCTAGGACAAACTTCCATACACATACCATTACCATCACGTCTACATTCTTGGACAAGATGCGGTGTATCTGTAAATTCAATCAAATTATTTGGACATACAATACTACATGTACCACATTTAGCACAGAACTCATTATATACAATACTATTTAATGCCCAAGTATATTCCTCTGGATCTTTAAGGTTTTCATCAATGAAATCCTGTAAAGAGCCCATTTTAGAAATAACCTCATTGATAATATCCTCTGTGACCTCAACATGCCTACTTTTAGCTAATTTTAATGCCTCTTTATCAACATAATCATTTATTTTAGATTTCATATATTCCTTATCTTCATCAGGAATAGTTTCAATAAATTTATCAAAAATTCTGCTAATCATATTTATCCCTAATTATAACTTTTAAAAGAATATATTTAAATCTTTTGTATACAATTAGATACCCTTTTTATAATAAAAAAAAATAAGAAGCAATTAGACATAATAAAGGGAAAGAATAGCATTATCAAAATAGTTTAAATTTAAGATAAAAATATACCCAATTTAAAAATAAGAAGAATTATCAAAGTTAAATGTTTAAATAAATAAGTTGTTAACAAAACAAAAATAGAAAATATATTCTGTTAAAATATTCAAAAACCTAAAAA
>JBJFGN010000005.1:25040-27557 GCA_051892775.1 Methanobrevibacter sp.
AATAAAATACATTAATAATATAAAAAATATAAAAAAGTTTAAATTAAGTCGTGTTTTTTAAGAATGTATTTCGGATTATCAATAACAGATTTTTTTGCTTCATCTTCAGATAAACCTGCGCCTAAAGCTATATTATATGCTTTATCAAAACTTACCAAATCTTCAGGAGCATGTGTATCAGTATCAACAATTAAAAGGTTCCCCACTTGAGAAGCAATATCTGCAACATGACCATTACCAAGACAATGTCCTGCTCTACAACTAATTTCAAGAGCAATATCATTTTCTTTAGCTAAAATTGCATCCTCTTCTGAGATTAAACCTGGATGACCAATAATATCTACTTCAGGACACATTGCAGCAGCATGATTTGTACCTTCAACTACAGGTTCAGATAAAGTTTCACCATGGACAACAACAATTTTAGCACCTAATTCTCTTGCTCTAATTGCAAGAGGTTTAATTGAAGAAGGGGGAACATGGGTTATTTCAACTCCAAGTATAACATTAATATCCCAATTATTATTTATATCATCAATTGCATTTTGTATATGGATAATATCATTAATATTATAATAATCAACATGATCAGTAATAGCTATATCACTATGACCTAAGACATATGCTCTTCTTGCAAGTTCTGAAGGAAGTAATTCACCATCTGAAAATAGACTATGCATGTGTAAATCAATTCTTTTATTAGTCATTTTAATCTCCAATGAAATCTCTAAATTATATGATTTAAATATAGATTAATATATTAAAATAATTTTATATTAATCTAAACTTAATATAATATATAATATTATAATTAATAAGTTTTTTAAAATTATGACTCTCTATTGAAAACCTTTATTTGAAATATTAATTTTTTAAAAACCAATTATTTTTAAATTTAAATATAATATGCTATAAATTCAGAGGATTTCAACAAAGCCAAAAATAAAAAAATTGAAATTAAGCTAGTTAAACTTAAGAATTAAAAAATCAAAAAACTAAGGGGTAAAATGAATTCAGTATTTGTGCCTGGACATATAACAGGATTTTTTTCAATATTTCCAAAGAGAAATAAATTAGAAAAAGGATCATTAGGTTGCGGAGTTTTACTTGACAAAGGAGTTACTACAAGTATTAAAAAAACAAATAAGGATGGAATAAACATCAAAGTCAATGGTAAAAATGATCCATATCATGCAATTATAAGTGAAGAGACAATTGGAATAATAAACAATGATTATCCAATAGAGAAATACCTTAATAAACTTGACATAAATGGGCTTGAAATTAATCATAGTATTGAAGTACCTATTGGATGCGGATTCGGAACTTCAGCATCATCAAGTTTAGGAGTAGCAATATTACTAAAGGATACTTTAAATTTACCAATTACTTATGAGGAAGCTGGAAAATATGCACATCTTAGTGAAGTTTCCCTAAATTGTGGACTTGGAGATGTAATAGCAGAGATGTCTAAAGGAATCGTGCTTAGAACAAAACCAGGAGCACCTGGTTTTGGAAAAACAGAATATATTACATCAGATTATAAAATTGTATCAAAGTCCTTAGATAAAATTGATACATCAACAATAATAACAGACCCTGATTATCAGAAAAAAATAACTGAAGAAGGAATTAAAGCACAAAAGGAATATCTAAAAAATCCGAATAGCAAAAATTTCATAGAGTGTTCTTATAATTTTTCAAAAAATATTGGATTATTTAACAATGAAATCATTGATTTAATAAATGAATTTAATGAATTCTGTATTGGATCATCAATGGCTATGATTGGAGATACAGTATTTGGATTATGTGAAGATACGAGTACTTTAGACAAAAAATACATGGTTAACAATATTGAAAACAAAGGAATACAAATTAAAAGAGATATTTAACAATATACTAAAAAATGTGATTACATGATACAACTTAACTACAACATAAAATTATATAGAAAAAACCTTAAAAAAATATTAAATCCTGATGATACAGTAATAGAACTTGGTTGTCATGTTGGTGGAAGTTCTAAAATTATTGCAGAAATAATAAAGGAAGGTAAATTGGTAGCAATAGACAATAGTCCAGAAGCAATTCCAAAAATGAAAAAACTAGAGGAAAAATATTCTAATATCAAATTTATAAGTGGTGATGTTAGACTCCATGATATTATCAAAGAAGCATGTAAAATAACAGGCAAATGCGATTTATTATCCGTAGATTTAGGTGGGGGATACCATCCAGATACAGTATTTAAAGTGTTTTACATATGGTCTTCAACATTTAAACCAAAAAACTCAATTATTAGAAACAAGGGATTAATAGATTTTGTAAACACTTCATCTGTTGAAGAAGATTTAATTTCAAAAAATGGCTATTTAGATTCTTATGGTGATGAAGGAATTCCTCCGCAAATTAAAGAATTTAACTTATGGACTAATTCACTGAAAAAATAGATAATTTAAAAATTAAAGAATTTAACTTATGGACTAATTCACTGAAAAAATAGATAATTTAAAA
>JBJFGN010000005.1:27657-27788 GCA_051892775.1 Methanobrevibacter sp.
ATAATTATTAACTTAATAAAAATAGTTAATATAGATAATATAAGCTTTAAATAAAATTTTAGATCTATTTTAACCTATCAAACTCCTTAAAAAAACTTACAAACAAAATTTTAAAACCGAATTTAACCTAT
>JBJFGN010000006.1:0-27759 GCA_051892775.1 Methanobrevibacter sp.
CATTTTAATAAAAAGCATTTAGAATTTATTAAAATAAAAAACTTAAATAGAAAATATTCTAAAATAAATATAAATTATTAAATCAAATAATATAATATTTAGAATTATATTTAATTTATAAATTAAAAAATAAAATACTAATTTTAAATTTATTATAAAACTTATTTGAATATTTAACAAAAAATGAGGGTTTAAATTGACTCAAATGACTGAAGCTAAAAAAGGTAATATTACTCCAGAAATGAAAGCTGTTTCTAAATACGAAAAAATTGATGTTGAAACTATAAGAAGAGGAATAGCAAAGGGCACAATTGTAATACCTAAAAATATTAATAGGGATACAGATGTACGTGGAATTGGATCAGGTCTTTCAACAAAAGTTAATGCAAACATTGGATCTTCAAGCAAAATAGAAGATAAAGACCTTGAAGTTAAAAAAGCAAAACTTGCAGTAGAATACGGTGCTGATGCAGTAATGGATTTAAGTACTGGACCGAAGTTAAATGAATTTAGAAAAGCAATACTTAATGCTGTAGATGTACCTTTAGGAACCGTACCTATTTATGAAGCTGGAGCCCATACTTTAAATGCAAACAAAGAAATTATAGATATGGATGAAGATTTAATTTTTAAAGTTATTGAAAGCCAGGCAAAAGAAGGGGTAGACTTTATGACCCTTCATTGTGGAATTACAAAAGAACTTGTCCCTAAAATTCAAGCACAAAAAAGGAAAATGGGAATAGTATCACGTGGAGGAACTTTCCTTGCATCATGGATTTTACATAATGAAAAAGAAAATCCATTATATGAAAATTATGATTATCTTCTTGAACTTGCACTTGAATATGACATTACATTAAGTTTAGGTGATGGTTTACGACCTGGCTGCTTATTTGATGCAAGTGATATTCCACAAATACAAGAATTAGTAAACCTTGGAGGACTCGTTAAAAGAGCACAAGCAAAAGGAGTACAAACAATGGTAGAAGGTCCTGGACATGTACCATTAAATCAAATACAAGCAAATATGGAACTTGAAAAAACATTATGTCATGGAGCACCTTTCTATGTTCTTGGTCCAATTACAACAGATATTGCACCAGGTTATGATCATATAACTTCAGCAATTGGTGGAGCAATAGCCGCTTCTAATGGTGCAGATTTTTTATGTTATGTAACTCCTGCAGAGCACCTTTCATTACCTTCACTTGATGATGTTAAAGAAGGAGTTATAGCATCTAAAATAGCTGCTGAAGCAGCAGATGTTGCACTTGGTATTGATTGTGCACTTGAACGAGAAAAGGCAATGGCGGAAGCAAGACGCGAATTTGATTGGGATAAACAATTTGAATTAGCAATAGACAAATCCAAACCAAGAGTATATAAAAATAAATGTAAAATCGATGATGAAGAAATGTGTGCTATGTGTGGAGAATTTTGTGCTGTTAAAATAGCTAAAAATGATTTTTAGGAAGATAACATGAAATATCAAGAATTAGTTGATGTTTATGAAAAGTTAGCTGCTACAACAAAAAGATTAGAAAAAACAAATATTCTTTCAGAATTCTTAAAAACAGTAGATAGTGAAATCCTTCCAGAAGTTAGTTTGATGTGTCTTGGAAGAGTTTTCCCATCATGGAGTGAAGAAGAACAGGGCGTAGGAGATAAACTTATAATGAAAGCTGTAGCAGATGTAGTTGGAGTTAGTGTTGATAAAGTTGAAGATGAAGTAAGAGAACAGGGAGATATTGGTGCAGCTAGTGAAAAACTTTTTGGGGAGAAAAAACAAATGACTTTTTTCTCAAAACCCCTTACAATCGAATTCGTCTTTAAAAATCTTAGAAAATTAACAAAAATTACAGGCAGTAAATCAACTTCCCGTAAAATATCAATTATTCTTGAATTATTATCCTCAGCAAGTGGAGTAGAATCAAAATATATTTGTAGAACTATTGTAGAGCAACTACGTATAGGTGTTGGTGAAGGCATATTAAGAGATGCAATTGCAGAAGCTTTCTCAATAGATAACAAAATTGTTGATAGGGCATACATGCTAACAAATAATATTGGTCTTGTTGCTAAAGTAGCTAAAGAAGAAGGTTCTGATGCACTTTCAAAATTAAATCTAGTACCTGGAACTCCTGTAAAATTAATGCTTGCCCAGTTATCAAAAGGAATTGATGAAAGTATTAATGAGATGGGTCTTGCTCTAATTGAAACAAAATATGATGGAATAAGATGTCAACTTCATAAACATGGAGATAAAATTACTTTATTTACAAGACGTCTTGAAAATGTTACAACTGCAATTCCTGAAATCGTTGATGCAATACGAGAAGCATTCCCTGATGAAGATTTTATTGCAGAAGGAGAAGTAATAGCAACCCGTGATGGTAAACCTTTATCATTCCAAAATATTCTACATAGAGTAAGACGTAAATACAATATTGAAGAAGCGATGAAAGATATACCTTTAGAAGTTTATTTATATGATTTATTATATTATAAAAGACCGCGTATTGATGATCCAATAATAGAAAGAAGAAAAACACTTGAGTCAATAGTTACAACATCAAATATGGTACATCTCAGTGAACTTGTATTATGTACACCTGAAAATACGCAAGATGCAAAAGATTTATTTAATGAGTCAATTGCAGAAGGTCATGAAGGAATAATGATTAAAAATGCTAATGAACCATATATTCCAGGAGTCCGTGGTAAAAAAATGCTTAAATTTAAAGCAGAACCAGAAAACTTAGATGTTGTTGTAGTTGGTGGAACAAAAGGAATTGGAAAAAGAGGAGATTTTATAGGATCATATCTTGTTGCATTACAAGATAAAGATGAGAATCTTAAAACAGTAGCTATGGTAGGTACAGGGCTTAGTGATGATCAACTTGAAAAACTTACTGAAAAAATGGAAGAGTATAAGATTGTAGAAAAAGGTACTAAGATTAAAGTAGAACCAAAAATAATTTTTGAAGTTGCATATAGTGAAATTGTAAAAAGTCCAGAATATGAAGCAGGATACTCTCTCAGATTCCCAGTTGTTAAAAGAATAAGAGAAGATAAAGGAGTTAAAGATATTGACACTGTTGAAAGATTAGAATCCATGTATAATGGATAACTTAACTCTTTAAATTATTTTAAACTCCTTAAATCATTAAAAGACTTATTTTTAAACATCAAAAAATTAAATTTTAAATAAAATATCCATTTCAAAGAATCATTATTTTATAATATGTAAAATAATATTCAATACCACTAATTTTTAGAAATTAGAAAAATTATTAACAATAATTAAAATAATATTAAAATTATCTTTTTTTAGATTATATTAAAACATGCCTCAATTGAAATTTCTCTCTAAAACCCACTTATTTTTAAATTTAGAATAAATTAAAGGATATCAAAAAGCCATTTTTAAAAATTAAACCTAAATTTAAAGTATAGATATTAAGAATAATTTATTTTAATAAATTAAATATTAAAAAATATTTTAAAATTAAAAAAATATTCAATTTAAAAAATAATTTTATAATATTAAAACTTAAAATTAAATAAAATAATCCAAAAAGAATAACTTAGAGTTTGTAAATAATACAAACCTCATCCAAAAAGAATATGATTATCAATGATAAAACCATTTACAAAATAGCACTTATTACAAGTATAATTGGTATAAGTATATTAATTGTAAGTTCCGCATGGGTAGAACCTAAAGAAATGAAAATTAAAGAAATTACAAGTAATAATATAAATGAAAAAATTACAATTCATGGAGTTATTACAGAAATCGATTATTCATCTAGTAGTAAAACTTGTTTCTTAAATTTAAATGATGGAACTGGTAAAATCAGAGTAATCATATTCCAATCTGGATTAGAAAATTTTGAAACTCAAGAAATTGATATTTCTAATTTTAAAAATAGAAATGTTAAAGTAACTGGAACAGTCAGTGAATATAATAACCAATTAGAAATAACAATTGATGATTCAAAATTAATAAAATTAGAAAAATAATACCCAAATCTAAACTATAGAAAAAATTAGACCTAAATTAATAAAGTTAAAATTACTTTATTAAATTTAGGTTTTTAAAGATAACTATTTTTAAAAAAATTGATATATTCCCCTACTTATAGTAAAATAAAATTTTAAGAAAATAATAAGCTAAGCCCCTGAATCTGAATAAAAATTTTGTTTTAAAATTAAAAATAGATATATTTTAAAAAAATAAAGTTTTAAATAAAATATTTTCAATATATCCAAATAATTATAAAAAAAACTTTAATATTAAAGGTATAATCTTAAAAAAAATATTATAACTATAATAAGAAAGAATTAATAAAAAAAAGTTTATTAATTAATTATTATAAAAATATAAATAATCTATTTAAGATTTATATTGAAAGACTATTTAATTAAAATAGAATTACTTAAATAAATGATTAAAATTGAACTAAAGGTTATAATATGGTTAAAAAACGATTATTTGGAACTTTTGGTGTACGTAGAGTAGCAAATGAAGTTATGACTCCAGAATTTGCTTCAAGGCTTGCAGCAAGTTATGGTACACTTGTACAAGGAACTGTAGCAATTGGTGGGGATACAAGAACCTCAACACCAATGCTTAAACATGCGATTACTGCAGGATTATTATCCTCAGGATGTGATGTAGTAGACTTAGGAATACTTCCAACCCCCGCAATACAATATGCAGTGAGAAAATATTATGATGGTGGAATTATAGTAACTGCATCACATAACCCTCCAAAATATAATGGTCTTAAATTTGTAGATGAATTTGGTATTGGAACACCTGATGATATGGAACTTAAAGTTGAAGAAATGTTCTTTGATGGAGAACCTAAAAGAGCAAAATGGGACGAAATTGGAAAAGTATATACTAATGACAATATAATCTCAGAATATATTAATGATGCAATAAGCAGAGTAGATGCAGACGCAATTCGTAAAGCAAATCTCAAAGTTGTTGTTGATTGTGGATCTGGAGCAGGTTCTTATACAGCACCATACTTACTTAGAAAACTTGGATGTGATGTTACAACCTTAAATTCACAAGCAGATGGTCATTTCCCTGGACGTAATCCAGAACCTATTGAAGAAAACTTACAAGATTTAATAGCTACTGTTAAAGAATTAGGTGCAGATATTGGTCTTGCTCATGATGGAGATGCAGATAGAACAATATGTATTGACGAAAAAGGAAACTTTGTTCTTGGGGATAAAACATTTTCACTTGTTGAAAAAGCGATGCTTAAAGAAAATAATGGAGGAACCATTGTAACCACAGTTGCAACTTCTACAGCAATTTATGATATTGCAGAGGAATATGGTGGAAATGTTATTGCAACTGCAGTAGGGGATTTACTTGTAGCAAGGAAACTTAAAGATACTGATGGATTGTTTGGTGGAGAAGAAAATGGAGGATTAATATTCCCAGAATTTGTTTATGGAAGAGATGCAGCAATGACTGTATCAAAAATCTTAGAGATTATTGCAAAAGAGAAAAAACCACTATCCGAACTTGTAAGTGAACTTCCAGTATACCATACTGTAAAAATGAAAACAGAATGCCCAGATAACCAAAAAGAAGAAGTAATGTCTAAAATAGCTGAAGAAATTGAAAATACAACAGATTATAAAATAGACAGAACTGACGGTGTTAAAATATTAAAAGATGACGGATGGTTAATTATAAGACCTAGTGGAACAGAACCTATCTTTAGATGTTTTGCAGAAACAGATGATATCGATAAATCTAAAGAAATGACAGAATGGGGAATTTCACTTGTTAAAAAATATTTAAAATAGGTTAATTCATGTTAATCCTATTTTATATAATTAAATTAAAGGGGGAATTTTCACGAAATGTCCAAATTGTAATGCTGAAATAAGGGATAATGCTAAATTTTGTACAGAATGTGGTGAAAAAATAGCAAAAGAAGTCCCAGCAAATAAAAAAGAAATAAACAATAAACAAACAGAACCAATTGATAATATTAGTAAAAGAAAATTACATACTAATGATAAAACTGAACATAAAATCAAAGAAACATATACAAGAAATAAAAAGGAACCTATAATAAAAGAAGAAGAAAATAGAATAAAAAAATTAGATAAACATACAAATGTACTAGGACTATCTATTGGATTCGCATTTACTGGTTTATTCCTATTTTTAACATACACATTTTATGGAATATTCTATTCAAATGGGATTATTGATTTTACAACACAGCTCTTTCTTACAATAGTAAGTTCAATATTCTTTGGAACACTTATCATGGGGATTATTTCTTGTGAAAATTATATTGATAGTAAAGTAAACGCAATAGTATTCTTCTTAATAACTAGTAGTTTTGAATTAATAAGTGGTGGAAGCTATTATATTCTTTACAATGTACTTACCAATGCACTTAACCAATTATCAACTGCTTTTGGTGCATTAGGGACTTCCAATCCTGGAGACTATGGTATGATTATAATTTTAGATATAATAGTTTTAGTCCTTGTTAGTGGGTTACTTAGTTTCTGTGGTACTTATCTTGGAACATATCTTAAAAAAGTATATAGTGAATAACTATATCTTTTTATTTAATTTAGCGCATTTTATAATTAATAACTTATTTTTAAAGGATTCCTATTTAAAAATTTAGATTTCATTAAGACCTATTTTAAAAAAAATCAAAAGTATCCCAAATTTAATATTTTAAGAAGCTTAAAATAATTTAAAAAAAAGTATATCCATTTAATAAATCAAAACATTTCTATTTTTACTTAATTATAAGACAAAATTTTTTTAAATTATGTAAAATAACATGACTAGCAACTATGATTAAAATGAAATAATCCATTAAAATATTAATAATAAAATAAAATTATAAAAGAATAAGAAAGATAAATACAAAATAAGTTAAGTTAAAAACAATAATAAAAAAATAGCAAATAATTATATACATAAAATAGTTAAAAACAATAAAAATTTAACTAAAAATTTTCAAGACATTCCATTTTAAGGAATTTAGCATCATCATTATTTGGATTAATTGCTAAAACTTTAGTAAATATATTTTCTGCTTCTGCAAATTTTCCAAGTTCCATTAAAGCCACCCCTTTATTAATTAAAAAGGATTCATTACCTTTTTCAATAGAAATAGCTTTATTATAACAGTCTAATGCTTCAGAAAATCTACCTAATTCTAAAAGAGCATTACCTTTACGGTTTTGAGCAGATGCATCAACTTCAGAGTCATCAAGACATAAAGATAATGTTTTATCATACGCTCTAAGTGCATCTTCTGGCCTTTCTAAATCAGTTAAGATATTTCCAATTGCATTCCAAACTTCAGGATCAGAATCATCAATATTCAATAAAATATTATAAACTTGAAGCGCTTCTTCTAATCTATTTAAAACTTCAAGAATAAAACCCCTCCAATACAAAATAGAAGTATCACTTGAATTAATTTTAATAGCCTCATCACTAGCTTTTAATGCATCTTGAGGATTACCAGAATTCAAAAGTGCAATAGCTTTATTATTCCAAATATATTCATTATTCTTATCTATTTTTAAAGCTTTATTATAACAATTCAATGCTTCTTTAAATTTACCTAATCTAGTAAGATTATCTCCTTTTTTATTTAAAAGATAAACATCGTTAGAATCATATTTTAAAGCAGCAGAATAACATAAAACAGATTTATCATATTTACCACTGTCAAATAATATATCTGCCCTTTGAGTTATCATAGCTTTTTGATCTATCTTATCGCCTTTCCAATCATCTACATCTAATTTTTCAAAATAGATAATCTGGAAAACATCCTCATCTTTAAGAGGTTTAACATACATCTTCTTAAATTCTTTAACCATCTCTTTTGAATTTTCATAACCCTCTTCTTGAGCTAGCTTATCATTATTTTTAAGATCTTTAAATTTAATTAATTTTATGTCTGTAACTTTAGCTTCAAATATTTTCTTTTTTTCTTTAGAAACTAAATTCCAATAACAATAAAGACGGTCTCCAACCTTTAAAGGATTTTTCCATAATTTTCTAATAGTCATCCTTTTTTTACCAGTTATAATATTAATATTCTGACTACCAAAGGACAATATAGGCATAATAACAACACACAAAATTATTTTTTTAAATTAAATATATAAAACTTGTTTAAAAATTACATATCCAATAATTATATAAAAATTAATATGAAACTTTTTTAATAATTAATATAATATCTATTTTTATTATAATAATAAGTTTTCACTAAAAACAGCTGAAAAAATTAAAAAATAAAAAATAAAAAAAATAGTTAAATAGCTTATTAGATTATTTAATAATTTCATTTCCAAATTCAGCAGTTTTTAAGAAAACTTCAATATCTTTAAGATAATATTTCTTAAGATATTGTGCAAATTCTCGCATATCCAATGCATTCGGACTATCAATAGTATATAAACGTTGATCTAAAACATTCCTATTTCTAAATTGTTGTAGTGTATAAATATCACATTTAACAGATTTTGCAATTGTTTCAATATCAGATAAAGACATGAGTTTAGGAACATAAGTTGTTCTACATTCAAGTACTACATCTCCCCTATTATAAACCATTTCCATAGAAGACTTAACAGCATCCCCAACAGGAGCACCTATTACCTCTTTATATTTATCAAAAGGAACCTTAATATCCATTGCAACGTAATCAGTATAATCAAGCAAAGGTTCTAATCTATTTGGATAAATAGCACTAGTATCCAATTTAGTTTCAAGGCCAATGCCTTTTGAATATTTTAATATACTTAATACATCATCAGATTGTACAAGTGGTTCTCCACCAGATACAACGACTGCATCCATAAAATCAGCATTATGATTAATAAGTTTTAATACTTCATCTAAATGTTTTTCTGTTTTATCATCTAATAATTCAGGGTTTTGACAATAAGGACATCTTAAAGGACATTGTGATAAAAATATCATAAAAGACATTCTACCATGAAAATCAACACTTGAAACAACTGATCCACCAAAATACATCAAATCACATCTATAAATATAATACAGCAATTTTAAATTAAGAATTAAAAATAATAAATTAAATACATGATTAAAAGATTTTAAAATGAAATAAACATGACAACTATTCTACAATAGTATGTAAAATATCAATAAATCTTTTATCTTCTTCTAAAGTTGCAATGCTTATTCTAATCCAATATTCATCAATACCTTTAAAAGAAGTACAGTCACGTACAATTACACCATTTTTCATTAATTCACGGGTAAGCTCCGCAGCAGTATAACCAGTATCCCTAACATCAATTAACATGAAATTTGATTTTGATTTAAATACGTGCAATGTTTTAAATTTAGAAATTTCATTATATAAATATTCTCTTGATTCAATTCCTTTAGCCGTGGAGTATTTAATAAACTCTTTATCATTAAGTGTAGCCATTGCTGCAACATAAGATAATCTAGTAAGAGAAAATACTGGTTTAATTCTTAACATATAATCAATTGTTTCAGGATCAGATAAACCATAACCTACCCTTAAACCAGCAATACCCATAACTTTAGACATTGTTCTTATAATAAAAACATTAGAATAATCATTGATTAGTTTAGATTGAGTTTGTTCTGAATATTCAAAATATGCTTCATCAATAACAACTAAAGCATCAGTAGCTTCAATAATAGTTCTTAAATCTTCTTCACTTACAAGTGCTCCAGAAGGGTTATTAGGAGAGCAAATAAATATTACTTTAGTTTTATTAGTTATTGCATCTAAAACAGATTGAACATCTAAAGTGTTATTATCCATATTCCATTTAGCATAAACTGGTACTGCCCCATATGGTTTAAATAAAAACTCATAATAAGTATATGTTGGAAGAGGTGTTATGAATTCATCTCCAGGATTTATGAAAGTTTTTGCTAAAACATCAATAATTTCATCTGCACCATCACCAGAAACAATTACATTTTCCGTTTTAACACCAGAATATTTTGCAAATTCACTTCTTAATTTTTCTAAATCAGTTTCAGGATACCTATTAACAGTATGAATCTCATTTTCAATTGCTTTAATAGCATTTTCAGATGGCCCCCATGGATTTTCATTAGAACCTAATTTAATAATATCCTCTTTATTTACACCGAATTCATTAGCAATTTCATCCTCAGACCTTCCAGGTACATAAGGATCTAATTTCTTTACAACATCTCTTGCATTCATTTTAGAAACAACACCTAAATTTATAAAAATACACTTTACAAAATTCCAAATTATTTAAAATAAAAATAAAATAGAATTTTAAAAGTTTAAAATAATAAAATTTAAAATAGAAAGACAAAATTATTTAATAAATTAAAATTTATCTAATTAAATAAAAAATAAAATTAATTTAAATCAATAGACTAAATTACAATAATAAATTTAAATTATTAAAGATTTAATCAAGATTATATGATTTAGAAAGTTCAACATAATGATTTGCATTCTCTTGAATTGATTCCATTTGTTCTTTAGATACTTGTTTTATAAGTTTACCAGGAACACCTAAAATTAAACTTCCCTCAGGGAATTCTTTACCTTCACTTACAACTGCTCCAGCACCTACAATAGAATTTTTACCAATATGCGCATTATTAAGTACGGTAGCATTCATACCAATAAGAACATTATCATCAATAGTACATCCATGGACAACTGCTCCGTGACCAATAGTTACATTATCCCCAATGGTTAATGGTATATTTTTAGTAGTATGAAGTACACAATTATCTTGAACATTTGAGTTTTTACCTATTTTAATAGGCGCTACATCACCTCTAATAACTGCACCATACCAGACAGACACGTTTTCATCAAGTTCAACATCACCTACAATATGAGTACCTGGAAATATTTCAGTACTTTCTTTAATTTCCATATTTTATAACCTCACTATAAAGTTTTTTCCAAATTAATAAATTACATATAAATTGAATAATACAATAAATTTAAAATAATAATCTAATATTTATAAATTATGTAAAAAATAATAAAAAATTTAATAATGATAATTTAATAATCAATCATCATTACCCTTATTTTGAATTATATGTTCCTGTTTTAATAAAACTCTTTTATTAGAACCAACATCAGTAGTCAATAAAACACCAGAACCTATTGAAGAATTAGATCCTACTTTTACACCTGGACTTAAACTAGAATTAATACCTGTTTTTGTATAATCTCCCACAATAGCACCTAATTTACGTCTACCACTATCAATTTTTTTATTTTTAATAATAGTTCTAACAGTTCTATTATCAAAACGTAGATTTGCAATATTAGTTCCAGCTGCAATATTACAATTAGAACCTAAAACAGAATCGCCAACATAACTTAAGTGACTTACATTAGTATTTTCCATAATAATTGAGTTTTTAATTTCAACAGCATTACCAATATGAACATTATCTCCAAAGTATGTGTTACCTCTGATGTATGAATTTGGTCCTATATCACAGTTTTTACCAATATATACAGGTCCTTCAATATACACCCCTGCTTTAATAATACTTCCTTCATCAAGGTAAACTTCTCCATGAATAGTTACTCCATTTTCAATTTCACCTTTAATTTCAGTTTTTACATTATTAAGTAATTTTTCATTTATTTCAATAAGTTCCCATGGTTTACCAATATCAATCCAGTTTTTAGTTGTTTTATGTCCCCTTACTGTTTTACCATCTTTAATCTGCATAATTAAAGAATCAGTAATCTCATATTCACCACGAGGAGATAATTCAGTATTTTCAATTTTTTCAAATATGTCTTTATTAAATATATAAATTCCTGTGTTAATTAAGTTACTTGGAGCTTCACCTTTTTCAGGTTTTTCAACAATATGTACTACATTATGGTCTTTAACTTCAACAACACCAAATCCGGTTGGATCTTCAACTTCTTTTAATACCATTAATGTATCTGGTTTATTTTCTTTAAAATCCCCAATAATTTCAGATAATATGGAAACATCTAAAATAATATCTCCATTAAGAGCTATAATACTATCATCAATAAAATCAGAAGCATAACCAATAGCATTAGCAGTTCCTCTTAAATCAGTTTGAGTTTTATAAGAAATATTTACTCCAAATTCACTACCATCTTTGAAGTAATTTCTAACCATGTTTTCTTTATACCCTACAATTAAAAGAATATCTTTAATACCACAATCTCTTAACGCTTCTATGTTATATTGAATGATTGGTTTTCCAGCTACAGGTAACATTGTTTTAGGCTTTGTAATAGTTAACGGCCTCATCCTTGTTCCTTCACCTGCACTTAAAATTACAGCTTTCAATTTTAATTCCTCCGATTGTAAATCACGATAATATAATCAAAAAATATTAAAAAATATTTTAAATTATCAAAATATTAAATTATAATAAATATTTTGTTTTAACTATACTTATTATTTTGTATCTTAATAATATTAAATTAATGTTTCTTAAAAAAATATAAAAAAATACTGGAATTATAAAAATCATGATTTAAAATAAAAATAAAGAATCTAGAAAAAATAAGTAATAATACTTAAAAATAAAAACTAATTTTCTTGAAATCCTTAAATTTATAAAATAAGTTATTCCCAATTTAAAAACAAATAAAAATCCAAAAAATAAAATTTCAACAAATCAAAAATAAAAGAAAAAAAGAAAATTAAGACAAATTAGACTTAATTATATCAATAGATTTATCTTTAATTTCATTTGCCTTTTCTTCAGTTTTTGCTTCCAAAGTTATCCTAATATAATTTTCAGTACCTGATGGTCTTACAAGTACCCAACTACCATCTTTAAAACTTAAACGTACACCATCAATAGTATTTATATCTTCAATATCATCAAATGCATTTTTAAGTAATTCTTCCATATTCTCCATTATTTTAACTTTATCCCCTTTTGAACAAGTTATTTTTTCACGAATATTTGGATAATCTGGCATTTCACCAAGAAGCTTTGAAAGCGGACCTTCATGAGATACAATATCTGCAAGCCTTAAACCAGATAACAATCCATCTGGACACATACAAAAATCAGGATGTAACCATGTTCCAGAAGGCTCTCCCCCAAAACTACCATTGTTTTTCAATATAGCATCTGCAACTGCAACATCCCCTACTGGAGTACGTAAAACTTTACCGCCTACAGCATTAACTGCTTCATCTATAACAATACCTGCATCCACAGTAGTTACTACAGTGCCTCCAAATTTAGATGCAACAAGAGCAAGAAGTTTATCAAAGTCTACAACTTTACCAGTTTCATCTACTGCCATCATACGATCAGCGTCACCATCGTGGGCAATACCTAAATCTGCACCAGTAGCTTTTACTACTTTCTTAAGAGATCCAAGATTTGCATCATTAGGTTCTGGATTACGTCCTGGGAAGAAACCATCTACTTGTGAATTCAATGTAATAACTTCACATCCAGCACGTCTAAATACAATAGGAGATATTTCACTGCCAGCACCAGATGCACAATCAATAACTACTTTAAATCCTGATTTAATCTCCACCATATTTAATAAATCATCCATATAATCTTTTTTAATTTCTTTATTTCCAGTGATTGAACCTATTTTATCCCAAGAAACATTAATATAGTTTTTATTGAAATAAATATCTTCAATCTCCTTCTCTTGAAGAGGAGTATATGCCATACCATTTTTATTCCATAATTTAATACCATTATACCTTGAAGGATTATGTGAAGCAGTTATCATTATACCTGCATCTGCAGATAATTTTTCAGTAGCATATCCCACAAGAGGAGTTGGAACCATACCTAATTTAATAACGTTTACACCGCTTTCAACAAGCCCTGCAGTAATAGCCTGATCCAACATTTTATTTGTGGTTCTAGTATCATAACCAAGTACTACATTACCTTCATTACCAAGATAGCTTGCAAGTGATTTGCCTACATTTAATGCAAGTTCTGCAGTAACTTCTGAACCAATTTCTCCCCTAATTCCAGAAGTTCCAAATAAAGTTTTATTCACCATATTATAACCTCAAGAATAATTAAGCACCAAATTTATGAGAATAATTCATTAAATCTAACATAATATTCATTACATCACTACCCCTAATTCTACAGAGGCCTCCCTTATAAGTTGCAAATTCATTATATTCCTCTACATCATCAGTTCTTACTTCAGGACCTCTAATTAAAATAGGTACAGGATCTCCAGTATGATTTTTAACTGAAATTGGTGTTGAATGATCTGCAGTTAAAAAGATATAACAATCCTCAAGTTTTAATAATTCACCCATAACAACTTCATCAACTTTTTCAATAAATTCTAATTTTTCTTTTGTATTACCATCATGTCCTGCTTCATCAGCGCCATCAATATTAATTAAGAAAAAGTCATGCTCTGAATTATTTACTTGATCTACAATAGTATCCCTAATATTTTCAAGATTAGTATCTACCCCACCAGTAACATCATCCATTTCAATAATATCCATTCCTGCAAAACGACCAATACCCATAATTAAACCTGTTTCTGCAATACATGCTGAGTTTACTTCATATTTATCATTAAATGATTCTACATCAGGGACTTCTCCAGCACCACGAGGAATAACAACATTAGCAGGTGGTAAATTATTATTAATCCTTTCAATGTTCACTGGATGATCTTTAATCATATCATAAGTTTTCATAACTATTTTATTAACTAAATCTGCAGTTTTTTTAGCTTCTTCAGTATTATCTAAAGGTATAACTTCAGCAGGAGCATTACCTTCAACCTTAGGATCTGCATCTGAAACATTACCAGATAAACCTTCCCCCCTAAGTACTAATACTGCACGATGCCCAGTAGATTCTTTAAATATAATTTTAACATCTTCATAACCGTCAATTACCATCTTATTTAAGGTTTCAACAAGATCTTTTGTACCATCCCTAATTCTACCTGCACGTCTATCAGTTACAATACCGTTTTCATCCATTGTTGAAAAATTACATCTAAATGCAATATCCCCAGGAATAACGTTTAATCCTACACCAGAAGCTTCAAAAGGACCCCTTCCAGTATATACTTCATATGGGTTGTATCCTAAAATAGAAAGATGAGCAGTATCACTTCCAGGCCTAATACCTGGAGCAATAGAATCCATAATTCCAGTTATACCCTCTTTTGCCATTTTATCCATATTCGGAGTATTAGCTGCTTGAAGAGGAGTTTGATTGTTAAGTTCTTTTAAAGGACGATCTCCCATACCATCCATTACTAATATTAATCCTTTCATTCAAAATCACCAAAATTATAAAATAAAATTACTATATTAAAATAGTAAATTTATGATTAAAAATCATAAAATAAATATTATAATTATAGATATTGATTTATAAACATATAAAATTTATTTAAAAAAAGATTGAAAAAAAAATAAAATCAAATAGATTAAATGATTATAAAAAGATAAAATAGTCTAACAAAATACAATATTACTATAAAACATGTTCATATTTTATTTTAAATTATAAAAAATTACAAACACCAAAAATACAATTAAATCTTTTAAAAATAAAAAATAAGATAATAAACAAAATAAAAGAAATTAAATATAAAAAAAGTAAATGAATTTAAAAAAATATAAGAGTTAACCCTTATAAACAACAAATAATCCCAACAATAGCCCCTGTAATAGTAGCTAATAAATTAACATGCTCATTTGTTAAATAATTACGATTTTCAAATACTGCTCCTAATAAACTATCCATAAAACAACCAACAGTACCGGAAATTACAGAAATTTTAATTGAAATCCAAATATTTGGTAAAACACCAAGTAAAAATGCAGCAATTCCAATAATAAAAGCACCGATAATACCTGCCACAGTTCCTCTAACAGAAACTGCACCATTGGTACCTGGTTGAACTTTTTTAAAATTAGTGATTAAACGAGGAGTTGATAAAATACCAATTTCACTACCTAATGTATCCGAAGTTGCTGTAGCAATAGCCCCTATAAAACCACCAACAAAAGGAAGATAATAACCACCAAATGCGGCCATAACAAAGGCTACCACTCCATTAGAAATAACATTTTTAGCAGTACGTCTACCCTCAAATTCCCCTAAGCGTTTTTTATAATCTTTTGAGTAATAGGTTGCACCAATACCCATAATGAAAAATAGGACAATAATTAATAACCAATTTAAACCTGCAGATAACAATATGACAATACCCATAATTATCATACATACAGAACCTAAAAAATCTAATGCTTTTCTTTTATAAATAAAAGCCCCTAAAATAAATAATATTATTACAGAAATAACATTTATCCATATTTGCCCAGTCATAAAATCACATTTAATAAAAATTACTTAAAGTTATGTAATTAATTAAATATAAAATTTGTCTTAAATATATAGAAATACTTAAAAAATAGACTAAAAAAAGAAAAAAGAAAAAATATCAAAATAAAATTAAATAAATTTTAATAAAAATTTAACTAAATAAATAAAAATTAGAAAATAAAAGTTTTTAAGTAAAATTAAAAACTTCAATAAATCTAAACTAAAAAATAAAATAAATAAAAAGTTTTAATTAAACTTAATTAAATACTTTACTTTTAATGATTTCTACTCTATTAAGAGGGTAGATTTTTTTAGCATTATGGTAAATTTCAGAAGCTAATCTACCATTGGTTAAAATTTCAGTGAATTCTTTAAAAGATTTTTCACTAGCAGATTCAGTAACTAAGTTTTTAATAGTTTCTCTCATGAATTTTTGTTGAGAAGATTTAGCCCTTTTATTAGTTACAGCTAAAACATGAACTTTAATTTCATGTCCATCTTTAGTTTTTACAATAGCAATAGAATCAATTCTACTAGTACCTCTCCTAATCATACTTCTAATACGATCAGAAGTGATTTTATGTCCTGCAAATCTAGTACTTGCTACTTTTCCTGCAACATTATTAATTTCAAAGTTTAATTTAATATATTGTTTTGAGAAATCTCCAGTTAATTCCCTCATAGTCACATCAACAGTTCTTCCAATTAAAAATTCAGGATCCCTAGAAGGAGTTTCTCCTATTTCTTTTTCACCAAATTCAATAGGTGCTTTAATATCATACCATACTTTTTCTCTCCAAGTATCACGTACTCGACGTTTTGCTTTTGCCATTCTATATCATTCCTCACAATAATTTTTTTGTTAATCCCTTAGTTATATAAGAAATTTTATTAAATAATTGATAAAGTTAGATACGGCTATCTAACATGATTAAATTTGAATATTGGCATTGTAAATAATTAAAAAAATAATAACTGGATTTCAACATAAGAAACATAAACTTACTTTTAAAAAGAAATTTCTAAAATAATTATAGAATAAAATATAAACTAAATATATAAAAAGTCAACTATAAAATCCAGCACTCTAAATAAAAAGAGCCATATCTTTAAAATAAGATAAAAAATTTATTTAACTCTTTATTTTACAATCCAACGAATATGGGCTCAGCCCATTCTAATTTGAAAATATTTTGAAATAAAAGTTTTAAAAGTTTAAAACCCGCCCTAAAAGGTTAATATAATTTTTAAATTTAATAATATATAAAACTTTGTTTAAATTTAAATATTTAAAGGCTGATTCATAAATTTATAATGATTAACATATCTTTCTAAAACTTCATTTATTGGACCTTCATCTTGATAAACTTTAATTCCTTTCTTATCTAAACGCATTTTAGATTTAAATCCAATTTGAACACAAATAACTAAATCAATATCATGTAAAAGTTTTACAATTTTTACGCCTTGATGCTTTCTATCTTCATCAATTTCAACTTCACGTTTTTCAAGAAATTCAGTATTTTCACCATTAAACTTATAAACATATAATGTTTTTGATTTACCAAAATGTAAATCCACATCCTTACCATTTGATGACGATATAGCAATTTTCATAAAAGATACTCCAGTATTATAAAATTTAAAAAAATAATAAGCAACTATAAAAAATAAGCAAAAATAAAAATAAAGATTTAATCTTTAATTTTATTTATTAATTTTGCAACATTATTTGCAAATAATTTGATTGTTGCAATACCATCTTCATCATCTTTATAAGCCCCTTTAGGACCAGCAAATACCATATTCCAATAATTACTACCTGGAATAATCATTTCATTGATAATAAAGAACATTGACATTTCTTGTAACGTTAAAGTTAATCCACCACGTCTTGCAATAGCAATTGGCCCACCGACCATCCAAGATAAGAATTTATCATTACCCCGGGAAAGTTTACCTATTCTTTGAAGAGCAGCCATCATATCCCCACGAGCAGTTCCAAAGTATACTGGAGCGGCAGGAATAAATCCATCAGCTTCCCTTAATTTATCAGCGATTTCATTGATTCCATCATCAAAAACACATTTACCAGTTTCACCACAAGATCCACATGCTATACAGGAGTGAATACTTTTATCACCAATGTTTATAATTTCAGTGTCAAGACCATTAGCCTCAATTTCTTTAGCACAGATTTTTAAAATACTCATAGTATTTCCATCAGAACGTGGACTACCACATAAAAGTATAACTTTTGAGATAATAAAGCCTCCCTAATCATCCTTAACTACAATACATTCATTAGGACATAAATCCACACAAGTTTCACATAAACTACATTCATCTATATCAACAGGAGTAACTTTACCATCTACCCATTGTAAAACTTCCATAGTACATAAATCTACACAGTCTCCACATTCATCTTCGCCATCACATTTATCATGATCAATTGTAATTGTTACCATAAAAATCACTTCCTCTAAAATATATTAAAAAATTGTATAACTTAAGTTTAATTTAATAAAACTTATATATAATCTTTTTTTATTTATTAATAAATATTTAGTATATAAACAGAAACTAGTATAAATACTAAATAAAACTTACCTTTAAAATTTTAAATAACTAAAGTAAAAATAATTAAAAAAATTATTCTACTGCATGATGACAATCACAATCATAATCATCATCTAATGAAAGAATGGTCCTATAGATTAATGCTAAAAGATCATCCTTTTTCTGAGCCATGATTTCTCCAACTTCTTCAAAGGTTAGTTTAGTTTGAGAGATAGAAGTTCCAAAATTACTAACAACACAGATTGTTTCATAACACATACCCATTTCACGCGCAAGTACTGCTTCTGGAAGTCCAGTCATTCCAACTATATCCCCACCAATAATTTTAAACATTTTAATTTCTGCAGGAGTCTCAAATCTAGGACCTTCAGTGCAAACATAAGTTCCATGAGGTATAACTGGAGAATCCTGACTTTGATTATCAAATATTGCTTTTCTAAGTCTTGGACAATAAGGTTCAGACATATCAATATGAACAACTTTATTATCAAAGAAAGTTCTATCCCTCAATACAGTGAAATCTAAGAAGTCATCGGCAAGTACAATAGAACCAGGAGGCATTTGCATATTAATAGAACCTACTGCATTTGTAGAAATAATTTGATCTACACCACAATCTTTTAAAGCTTTAATATTTGCTTTATAATTAATTTTATGTGGTGGAGTTGTATGCCCTTTATGATGACGAGGTATAAAAACAACTTCTTTTGATTTAATCTTTAAAAAAGATACAATAACAGATCCATACTCCGTAGCAACAGTTTTTTCTTCAACTGAATCCGCAAGTTCAGTGATTTCTTCTACACCACTACCCCCAATAATTCCTAACATGTAATCACCTATTTATCCTTTTGTTACTGCAAGAGGTGTAACTTTTGCTACAAGTTTTGCAATACCTGCCATATCAGATGTTTTAACTACACTATCAATATTTTTATAAGCTCCTGGTGCTTCTTCAGCAAGGACAGGATTAGTATTAGCTTTAACTAAAATACCTTTATTTTCAAGATCCCTTTCAATACCTTCTGGAGTGAAATCTTTTTTAGCTTGAGTTCTAGATAATACCCTTCCTGCACCATGAGCTGTTGAACCAAATGTTTCCTCCATAGCAACATCAGTACCATGAAGAATATATGAAGAAGTACCCATAGTTCCAGGAATTAAAACAGGCTGACCAATACTACGATAATCTTTAGGAACCTCAATTCTACCAGGTCCAAATGCCCTTGTTGCTCCTTTTCTATGAACATATACATCTTGGCTAAAGTTTCTAATTTTATGATGCTCTTTTTTAGCAATGTTATGTGCTACATCATAAACAATACCCATATTCATATCAGAAGCAGATTGATTAAATACTGATTCAAATGATTCTCTTACCCAATGAGTCATCATTTGTCTATTAGCCCATGCATAATTAGCTGCAGCATACATTGCCCTTATATATTTTTGAGCTTCTTTAGAATCAATTGGAGCACATGCTAGTTGTCTATCTGGAAGATTAACTTCATATTTTTTATATGCTTTATCCATTAATCTCAAATAATCAGAGCATACTTGATGACCACAACCACGTGAACCAGAGTGAATCATAATGCTTATAGTTCCAGGAACAATACCAAATGTTTTAGCTGCTTTTTCATTATAAATTTCATCGACTTTTTGAACCTCCAAAAAATGATTTCCAGATCCAAGAGATCCTAATTGAGGAATACCTCTTCTTTTTGCTCTATCTGAAACAAAAGAAGCATCAGCATCTAACATTCTACCATTTTCTTCTAAAAATTTTAAATCATCATCCCAACCATATCCATTGTCTACAGCCCATTCAGCACCATAATTTAAAACATCATCAATTTGATTCTGTTTAAGATGAACTCTTCCCTTACTTCCTACACCAGATGGGATATTCTTAAACAATACATCAACAAGTTCTTTAAGTTTAGGTTTCACTTCATCTTCGGTAAGATTAGTTCTAATTAATCTTACACCACAATTAATATCAAAACCTACACCACCTGGACTTATGACACCATTTTTAGTACCAACTGCACCTACACCACCAATACTAAAACCATAACCAAAATGAATATCAGGCAATCCTATAGAATATTTTTGAATTCCAGGTAAACAAGCAACATTAGCTACCTGTTCAAGTGAACCTTCATCAATATTTTCAAATCCTTCATCATCAATGTATATTCTCCCAGGAACTCTCATAGCTTTTTTATAACTACTTGGAATTTCCCACACATTATCACGAATTTTTGTAACTTCTTCTTTAATACTCATATAATCACTATACGTTTTGATAGAATAAAATAATTAAAATAATTGAGAAATAAATAAAAATTCTAAATTCTAGCTTTAGAATATTTAAGATAAAAAAATCTTAATATTCTATTATAATATAATATTTATTATATAAATACTTAATAGTTATTGTATCTAGAAATTAAAATTTAAAAAAAGACCATACACAAACATATTTACTTAAAAAATTAACTTAATTAAATCCATTTATTTTTAAATCAGAAATGAATTTTTACCATAAACTTAAAAAATCCAAAGAAAATTAAAAATAATAATTATAATTACAATAATAAAATAGGAAAAATAGATAATAATAAATAATTAAATAATAATTTTTTATTATTAAAAGAATTATAGGTCAAGTATAACTCGAGTCATGAAATACTCATTTTTTTCAAGAACTTCCATCATATGAAATGTTATTGCTTTGACTTCAGAACCTCTTTGATGTTTATTCCAATTCATAGTTTCCCCCTTAACTATTCCTTTTAATTTATAGGGATTTTCTAAATTTTTATCTCCTTTTGATATTGATAAATCAAAATCAGAAAACAATATAAAATTAACATCAGACAAAAAGAGCAATTCTTCTAAATAGTCATAAAGTAAAGAAACTAAATCTTCAGATTCAATTTCAATATTAAATTTTTTATCATTATTAACATCTGATGTATTAGATATAACATTAAACATTGCTAAACCAGAATTTTCAAAAGCTTCTTCTAAAGTTTGTCCATATGCAAAAAATCCGATATCTGCAGTAACATCAAAAAATTCATATTGTTTATTTAATTTAATTTGGTATTCACTATTTAAAGACATGATAACACATATTTAATTTTTATATTAAATAAATAAAAGTATAAAATCGATTTTTAACTATTAATATTAGTTTTCAAATGGGGTCTTGGTTTTTCTTTATATAATATTTTTAACACTATTAAGAGTAGTGAGTGATTAAAATGTTTAACAATACTGATACAAAATTAAATGCAGATTTAAGGAAAAAAACTACACTTTATGATGTAATAGTATTTAATGATATAAGTATTCAATCTTGCATGGTAATACTAATGGTTTTATTAGTATTGCTTATTACTATACTATCTATTATTAGAGTATAATCCTACAATTTATTTGTTAAATTTTTCGTCCTAACAAATAACTACCAAACCCTATTACTTTAATTAACTATTAGTATTCCATGCATAATTTAGTTAACTATAAAATTAATACCTAAATGCCTTAAAAATTTAAAAACCTATAATAATATTAACTAAATTAAATAATAGCAATAAAGTAATAGAATAATAGATAAGTTCATCTGCATAAGAAATTATGCTATTAACGTATAATAAGTAGAAAAATAACTTATTATACAATATTACAATTTAATTCATAATTTATAAACTTAATTTATTTATTTAAATAAATTATATTAATATATACTTCATTAAAAATTTTAATATTAAATCCACAAACCTAAAAAATCATGTTTACAAATGAAGTATATATTAAAATTCAATCTATTTTTAATTCAAAAAATTAAACAGACTTTTAAATTGTAATTATTTAAACTAATTTATTTAAAAAATCTTTTTAAATTAGAAACTAAATTATTTAAAAAAATATCACTGTTAAAGCAACTTATTTTTATAAACCAGAACATTAATTTTATTCTAAATTTAAAATACTTTAAATTAGAATAAAGTAAATAAATACTAAATTTAAAATTAAATTTAATTAATCCAATTCATTACAAACTTCATTAACTATAGCAAGTGCATTGTGTACTCTTGGAAATCCTATATAAGGCACAAGTGCAGAAATAGCACTAATTAAAGTTTCTTTATCATTACCTACTTTTAAATTTCCTTTAACATGAATTCTCAACTGATTTTCACATCCACGCAATGACAAAATATATGTAAATGAAATAAGTTCCCTATCCTTATCACTTAATCCATCTCTTGCATAAAAATCCCCGAAAGCAAAACCAGAAATAAAATCCCAAATATGCTTTTGATTGTTTGGAGCATTTTCAATACTTGAATCTATAAATTCTTTACCGAAATTATTAACTTGAATCTCATAACCTACTTTTATTCTATTATCCCTATTAGTTGTTGATTGACTAGGAAGAGGTAAATTTATACCTATATCCTTAAATATATCATTAGTTTTATTTAAAAAATCATATGCTTTTGCAAGACCAATATACGGTAATGATTGATATAAGACTTCTTTGATTTCAATAGGGCTAATTCCCAAATCTAGAGATTTGACTAAAATCTCAGAATATTGATTTAAAGATTGATTTGCGATTAAAGTAGCTAAAATTACAAGTAACCTAGATCTTGTAGACAAAGTACAATTTTCAAATACATCATATAATAGAAAATTATCTAAAATCTCAACTAATTCTGGATCAGAATATTTTAAGTCAGGATTATAATTAGATATTAATTCCATATCATTTAATTTATTAAAAGAATACATCACATCACCATTGAATAAAATAAAAAAATAAAAAATAAAATGAATTAATTCATTGTTATTTTATATAAAATTGAATATGCTACTAATTGAAACATATTAATAACTAATAAAGCACTATAAGCTAATGTTCCACCAAGTTCATCTATTTCAATTCCAAAAATCAATGCTGCTATTAATGCAATTAAAACAATAATATTACCAATTAAAAGTAATGAAGAAAAATATAATAAACCTGTTGTAAATTTAGATTTTATTTCATCATAAGATTCCTTATAAAATTTAGTTAAAGAACCAAGTAAAAATACAATTATTAAAGCAAAAATAAGAGCAAAAACAATCATTACAGAATTTAAAAATGATAAATAATATGGAGTCATTAATCATTACCTCCTTTTCCAATATTAATACTTGAATAAATTTTTTCAAATATATTATAATTTTTCTCAATATAATCTTCTAAGAAATATAACTTACCATAATTATCCCCAACACCTTTAATAATTTTATTTTCTTCTAAAATGTTTATATGATGTTTAATAGTTTTATAGTCAAGATCTAATTCTTTAGATAATCTATTAGCATTATATGGTTTTTCATGTAATTTTTGAATAATTTTAGCACGATTAATACCTCCTCTCTTAGCAGTAATAATCCACCACAACAACTGTTCTATATGATTCATGAAAAACAACCCACTAAAATAATTTATAAATATTATATTAAGATTATATTATTTTATAAATATAATATTATTCATAAAAATAACTAATACATAATAGACATGATAATTTTAAAACTATTTAAAGTATATTTAAAATAAACTTAATTTTATAAAATCCATTTATTTTTAAATTTTAAATAAATTATATCTTAAATTCAAAAAATTTCAACAAATTATTTTTCTTATTAAAAATTAGCCCAATAATATAAGTTAAATATATTAAACAATTTTTTCAAATAATAAAATTAAGTAAAAAATATTTTTAAAATTGAAAATCAGAATAAAGATTTATAATTTGTATTAAAATATAAATTTACATTTTTTTTGTAAGATTGAAAAAAATACGAAAAATCAATGAAAAATTATAAAAATGTGTAGAATATGGTATAAATTGGGCATAAATTGGGCAAAAAATCGGCATAACCATTTAAAATAATAAAAACAATGAAAATATTGGAGATGGAAAAAATGTTGATTAATTTTTTATTTAACCAAATTTTTAATATAATAAACCAATCCAATATTTATTTATTTTATTTGGTTAATCATAATCTACATAATAATATATTAAATACAATATTTTTATCTATAACCAATTTAGGGAATGTGACAGTATTGTTTGCTTTAAGTATTATTGCATTTTTATTCGGTAATAAAAAAATAAAAAATATTGCTTTAATATGCATTTTATCATTAATTATAACAAATATTATAATTTATACATTAAAATTAGCAATTGCAGAACCAAGACCTTTTTTATCATTAAAGAATGTAATTTTAATGGTTCCGGAAAATGAAATATATTCATTTCCTTCTGCCCATGCCGCAAGTACTTTTGCAATAATAACTATTTTAGTTTACAAATATAAAAATAAAATATTAACAAATTTAATGGTAATCTTAGGAATTATTATATGCATGTCTAGAGTATATATTGGAGTACACTACCCATTAGATGTAATAATAGGTAGTTTAATAGGAATAGGCATATCTTATAGTTTAATAAAAATAAATAAAAATTATAAATTTAATAAAATAGTATTCAAAGCTTTAAAAAGAGGAAAAATATGATTAGTATAAGTGCATCATTAGCAAATTTAGTAATATCATTAATTGAAAGTCTAGGATATCTTGGAATATTTTTAGGAATGACAATAGAAAGTGCATGTATTCCACTTCCTAGTGAAGTCATTATGACTTTTGCAGGTTTTGTTGTTAATGAAGGAAAGTTAAGTTTAACTAAGATTATAATAGCCGGAATACTTGGAAATCTCATAGGATCTTTAATTACATATTACATTGGACTTAAAGGTGCAAGACCACTACTAGAAAAGTATGGAAAATATATTTTAATAACTAAAGAAAAATTAGACAATGCAGATAAATGGTTTAATAAACATGGAGATGCTGCAGTATTTTTTGGAAGAATTTTACCCGGTATAAGAACATTTATTTCATTACCTGCTGGAATAAATAAAATGGACCTTAAGAAATTTATTATATATACATTAATTGGTTCTGGAATATGGACTTCAATACTTGCAGTAATCGGAATAGAATTAGGAAAAGATTGGAATATAATAAGCCAATACTTTAGAATATTTGATATAATAATAGGAATAGCAATATTATTAATAGTAATTTACTATGGTATAAAACATGTAAAAAACAAAAGAACAAAAAATTACTAAATTATTTTAATGTTTTTATAAAATAATTTATTCTAAATAAAGATTAAAAAGAAAAAGATCCAGTAAAAATATAATACCCATTTATAAATTTTTAATAAAATTTTACTCCATTGAAAAACCATTTATTAAAAGTTCAATTTTTTTAAAAACAAATATTTTTAAATTAATAGAAAATAGAAAAAATAAATTTTAAGATTTGATATTACGAATATCTTCTGGATTAAATCTTAAAAGAATTTGTCTTGAATTACCTCTAACTCCTTTTCCAGTAAGTTTAGTATCAATCAATCTTAAAAATTCCAATTTATCTAAAGTTCTATTAAAAGTTGCATAACTTAAACCAGTGCTCTCTTTAAATTTATCAGACAATTCACCGGCAGCCAATACTTCATCAGAATCTGCGACTATTTTTAATAGCTGCCTTTCTACATCACTTAAAGATTTATAAGTTTCAATAAGATTTACAGAAACTTGTTTATTTTTAGCTTCTTCTAAAAATTCTTCAGTGACAATAGGGCTTGCATTTGCTTCAGCAATATTTCCACAAACTTTAAGTAAATCAATACCTACCCTTAAATCTCCAGTATCTAAAGTATAATCAGTTATTTCTTCAAGGATTTCATCAGAGATTACCCCTTCATAAAAACCATACTGTACTCTTTTTGATAAAATACTCAATAATTCAGAGCGATTATATGGAGAAAAAACAATATCGTGAGGAATAAATACAGTATTAACATTTTTATCCAATGCATATTTAAATTCTAAATCAGAAACAATAGCAAAAACTCCAGTTCTTACTCCAGGAAATTCTTCATAGGCCCTTAAAATATCATAAAATATTTTATTAGCTTGATTGTTTTGGAATAAATAATTTACATCATCAAATGCAACCATCAAAGCCTTATCTTTTTCCTGTAAATAATTCATGACTTGTTTATAAATCCTTGAATAGGGAACTCCAGTTTCAGGAGGTTCATGCCCAAAAATTTTCTTAAATATCTGAGAGAATATACTGAAACGAGTTGTATGAAGCTGACAATTAATATAACAACAGACAATTTTATTAGTTGTTTCTTCAACAAGATCAAAAACTCTTTTAACTGCAGTGGTTTTACCTGTTGCACAAGATCCCAAAATAACTGCATTAGTTGGGCGACCCCCCCTTAAAGCTGGTTTAATATCCATTGCCATAGCTTCCATCTGCCTATCCCTAAAATCATAATTTTGAGGAACATAATCTGGATTAAAAACATTAATATTTTTAAAAACTGTTTCATCATACATCAATATATCCTTAATTCCCATAGACTCACTCCAGAATTGAATTTATAAAATTATAAAATTTAATAATAGCTTAAGAAACCTATAAAAAAACATAATTTAAATAATAATTTGTTTAATAAAATTATAAGTTAATATTAAATTTTACAATCAAATAATAAATAATTTTAGATTATAATATTAAATTTTTTTAAGTAATTAAAATAGAACTTATTAAAAATTTTATCTAAAAAGTGAAAAATACATCATAA
>JBJFGN010000007.1:0-6280 GCA_051892775.1 Methanobrevibacter sp.
ATATAAAATAGAAACTCTTAAATAATTATATTAATAATTATATTATATTAAAATTAATTTTTTAAAATTTTTCTGGTATTTAATCCAAATTAATTCTTTAAAATTAACATTTAATTAGAAAAAAAGGTTATTTTTATGAGTGAGAATTTAGATGTTAAAAGTATTAATGATAAATTATTAGAAAATAATTATGTTTCTAATCCTGAGATTACTACTACTGTATATTTGGCATTAGCTTTAAACAAACCAATTTTAATTGAAGGACCTCCTGGAGTTGGAAAAACTGAACTTGCAAAAACTATTGCAAAATCTTTAAATAGGGATTTTTTCAGAATTCAATGTTATGAAGGTATTACATTTGAACAAATTGTTGGTGAATGGAATTATCAAAAACAACTTCTTGAATTAGAAGCAGTTAAAGGTCAAAAAACTGACATTGATGAGGATATTTTCAAAGATGACTATTTTATTAAGAGACCATTACTTTCTGCATTTTCAAATGAAAAAGATTCAATTATTCTTATTGATGAAATTGATAAGGCAGATGAAGAAGTAGAAAGTTTCTTACTTCAGGCTTTAGGTGAAAAAGAGATTACTGTAAATGATTTAGGTACTTTTCCACTTAAAAATGATTTAATTTTTATTTTAACTTCAAATTCTCAAAGAATGTTACTTGATGAAACTAAAGATAGGTGTTTATATTTATATATTTCTTATCCATCAAGGGAAAGAGAAATTAATATTGTTTGTAAAAAAGTTCCTGAAGCAGATGAAAATCTAGTTGGAAAAGTTGTAGATCTTGTAAATAAAATACGTTCTTTAAATTTACTTAAAAAACCATCTGTAAGGGGAAGTGTTGATTGGGTTCGTTCTGTATTAAGTTTAAATATGGATAATGAGGATGAAGCACTTAAGGCAAGTGTTGGTTCCGTTGTTAAAAATCAATCTGATAAAGAAAGAGTTTTAAAAGATGTATTTAAAGAGAAATATCAATAAGTTCTTAATTTAATTAAATATATATTTTTAATTTATATTTTTCTTATTTGCTATAGTTTATTTATTAAATTATGAATTCAATTTTTCTTTTTTAAAACTTTTATATTTAAAATATTATTGTGATTAAAATGGTTGATATCAATCAAATTGTTAATTTGTCAAATGATTTAAGAAATAATGGTGTAAATGTTAGTGTTCGTACTACTCAAACTGCATTTGATACATGTGCTTTATTGGAAGGTTCTGATAGGGTGGTATTAAAAAGTGCTCTTAAATCTGTTTATGTTAAAAATAAATATGACATTCCTAAATTCAATAAGGCATTTGAAGAGGCTTTTGCTTTAAAACAGGTTAAAGAAGAAATTGAAAAAGTTAATCCGAATAAGGTTGCTAAAAATAATTTTAATCATAGTAATAAAATGAGGATTAAAAAACTTCCTAAAAATGGCAAATCTAGAAAGAAAAATAATGATGATTTGAAAAGTAAATCTCTTGAGGAACTGATGGGTGCACCACCCATGGTTGAATCTGATGAAAATCTTGAAAAAGATTCAGAACTATTAAATAAAGATTTAACAAAACTTAATGATTTTGATCCCCGTATGTTAGAATTATGTCAAGAATTAGGTAGACGTATTGCTAATAAACGTTCAAGACGTAAAAGTAAATCAAATACTAATAAGATAGATATTAGAAAAACTATTCGTACTAATCTTAAATATGGTGGTACAACTTTAGATTTGATTAAGGCTAAACCACGTCCTCGTAGAAATCAACATTTGTTCTTAGATGATATAAGTGGTTCTTGTGAATGGATCAGTAGTTGGTTTTTTATGTTAATGTATTCTTGCCAATCTGCATTTAAAGATTCAAGAACATTTGAATTTGATAATAAGACTATTGAAACAACCGATGCTTTAAAATCTAAATATTTATTAGAATCTTTTGTATCAATAAGGGATATGCGTATGAAAAACGCCATGGTTCATGGAACCTCTAATATGTATTCTGCATTTAAATCTTTTATGAGTCAAGTAAAAATATCAAATAAAACTTATATTATTATCCTTTCAGATTGTAGGGATTGGGCAGGTCCTAAGGTTAATGGTATCCCTGCAAGTGTAGACTTAGTAAGAAAAATGGCTCATGATGCTAAAAAAGTCATTATTTTAAATCCAGAAGATAGGTATAAATGGGATGTTGTAGATAGTTGTGTTTCATTATATCGAGATGCAGGTGCTCAAGTGTATGAAGTTAATACTTTAAATCAACTTGCTGATTTTGTAGCAAATATGAATTAATATTTTTCTTTTTATTTTTTCTAATTTTGTTAATATAAGATAAATATTATATATAATATTTTAATTAAATTAAAATATCCTTAAATTTATTAAATTTTAAATTTTTGTTTAATATTATGGTGATTTAGTTTTATTATTTATTAAATGCTAAATATTTTATTAAGAAATTATTTTTAAAAGTTTTTTTATATTTTATTAATTTAAGATAAAATTTCATTATTTTTTTTATTGTGGTATTATGGTAGTATGTACAAAGTGTGGAAATCCAAAAGTTGTTATCACACGTAAACAATCTGGTCAATCATTATGTAGTGATTGTTTTATAAAAAGTATTGAGAAAAAAGTACAAAAAACAATAAGACGTGAAAATCTTATAGAAAAAGGGGATAAGGTAATGGTTGCATTATCTGGTGGTAAAGATAGTGTAGTTACTTTGGATATATTAAATTCTTATCGTAAAAGGCATGTAATTGATTTATGTGCTGTTACAATTGATGAAGGAATTAAGGGTTATCGTGATGAAGGAGTAAGAATTGCAGTAGATCATGCTAAACGTCTTGGAATCGAACATGAAGTTGTATCATTTAAAGATTGTTTTAATATAGATCTTGATGAAATTATGAAAATTGATAATCATCGTGGATCTTGTACTTATTGTGGTGTTTTTAGACGTTGGATTATTAATCGTCAAGCTAGAAAATTTGGAGCAACTAAAATTGCAACAGGTCATAATTTAGATGATGAATCTGAGGCTATTTTAATGAATTATTTAGAAGGAAATATTAATAATTTATCTTCTCTTGGTGCAATTACTACTTCAAAAAGCCCTAAATTTACTCCTAAGATTAAACCATTAAGGGAAATTCCTGAAAAAGAAGTAGGTTTATATGCTCTTTGCAAAGGTTTGGAAATTCATTTAGCAGGATGTCCTTATGCTCAAGAATCTTTTAGAATGGCAGTAGCCAATATTCTTAAAGATTTAAGTAAAAACCATCCGACTATTATGTATTCCACATTAAAAGGTTATGATAAACTTAAACCTCTTGTTAAAGAGAGTTATGCTCCAAATTATCATGATGGTGATTGTGAAATTTGTGGTGAGCCTTCTTCTAATAAATTATGTAGGGCTTGTACTTTTCTAAATGAATTAGGTAAAAAAGTTAATATTTAATTTTATTTTTTTTATAAAATATTGATTTTTATAACTGTGGTAATTAATTATAAATAAAAAGAAATATAATATAACTATAGTTATATTTATTTACTTTTTTCAATAAAAAGTGGGAGTTTTACTATGAGTTTTACTGTAATGTTTCAAAATAAAGAAGAAACTAAAGATTTTAAAGAAGGTTTAACTATTCAAGATGTTTTAGATGATTTGGATTTATCTTCAGAAACTGTTGTTGCTAAACAAAATGGTGATATTGTTGTGGAAGATACTGAAATTCAAGATGGTGATGAAATTAAATTAATCCAAATTATTTATGGTGGTTAATTATTCTCTATTTTAATTTTTTTTTTATTTTATAAAAATTTATTTGCCTAAATGTCTATTTTTGCTATTTTTTATTTTTGCTTGTTTATGGGTCTATTTTTTTATTTAAATTTTTTAATGAAATTATTTTCAAGTACTTTCATATTTTTTAGATATTTTTTATAAATTGTCCGTTTTTTAATTTTAAATCTTATTTTAATTATGAAATTTATTATCTTTCTATATATGATATTAAAAGATATTTTTTCCATTATTTTTATTATTATATAATTACAAATATTATACTGGTGATAATATTAAAGTTCATTATGAATGTGCCCCTTGTTTTTTACGTCAAGCAAGAGAGGCAATGGATTTAATAACTGATGATGATGACTTAAAAGTGTCTTTAATGGAAGATGTTTTTGAATTATTATCTAAAGAATATTATGTTGGAGCGAATTCTAACTATTTAGGTTCTAAAATACATAGGTTAATTAAAACTAAAACTAATTCTTTTGATCCATATAAAACACAGAAAGTATTGTCAAATGAAATGGCACTGGAATTTTTACCTGAAGCTAAAAAAGTATTAGATGGTTCACTTGAATCATATGTTAAAATATCTATTATTGGAAATATGATAGATTTTGGTGCTTTTCAATTAGATGAGGATATTAAATCATTAATGGAAAATGCATTAAATAATGATTTAAAAATTAATGATGTTGATAAATTAGAAGATGCATTAAAAAAATATGATAATGTTCTATATCTGGTAGATAATACTGGAGAAATTGTTTTTGACAAATTACTTCTTGAAAAAATAAAAGAATATGATGTCAATATTACCCTTGCAGTTAAAGAAAAGCCTATTGTAAATGATGCATGTATGGAGGATGCGATTGAAGTTGGTCTTGATGAATATGCCGATATTGTAAGTACTGGTGAAGATACTGTAGGATTAGTATATTGCGAATTGTCTCCTGAATTTAAAGAAATATTTGATAATTCTGATTTTATAATATCTAAAGGTTTAGGTAATTTTGAGGGTTTAACAGAAATGGATTTATTTAATAAAGATGTATTTTATTTGGCATGTGCTAAATGTCCTGCTACCGCTAAAATGATTAATGTAGGTGTTAATGACATGTTTTTATTAAAGAATTAATTATATAAATATTGGTGGATTAGGTGAAAGAATGATTGTAGGATTTATAGGATTTGGAGAAGTTTCATCAGTGCTATCAAATATATTATCAAAAAATGGCATAAAAACAGTTACAGTTGTTAAAGGAAGAAGTAATAAAACTCAAGAATTGGCAGTTAAATCTAATGTTCAAATTTTAGATTCTTATGAAACATTATTAAAAGGTTCAGATATAGTTATCTCTGCAAATTCTCCATTTAATGCATTTAAAGTTGCGGAAAAATATGCTAATTTTATAAGAGATAATATTTACATAGATTTAAATAATATCTCTCCAGATACAACAATTAAAATAGCAGCTTTATTTGAAAAAGAGCAACCTATAGTTGAAGAAGATTCAAAACATAAGTTTTTTTCAAAAAATATTGAGCAAGATTTAAGAAATTCATTTGTTGATGGTGCAATAATTGGTAAAGTTTCAAATAATCCTCCATTAATTTTATTATCTGGTTCAAAAGCTGAAGATCTTGCAATATTAAATAATTATGGTTTGAATGTTATAGTTGTAAGCAAAGTTCCAGGTGATGTTTCAACTTTAAAAACATTAAGAAGTATATATACAAAAGGTGTTTCTGCATTATTGATGGAAACTGTTGAAATTGCCAGATTTTTTGATTTAGAAAGTCAATTATTTGAAATATTGTCTATGACTGAAGGTGAAAAATTTGAATCTAGGGCTAAATCTAGGATAAGTAACTCTTATAAGAATTCTAAGAGAAAATCAGAAGAGATTGATGAAATTTTGAATTTTTTAACAAATAGGTTTCCAAATAAAAATTTCATAATGACAAAAGCGTCTGATAAGAAGTTTCATTCAATTAAAAAATAGTTTTTTATATTTTTAAAAATAATTATAATAAATATTAAAGGTTCATATAGATTCTTAAACTTTTTATTTTAGATAAGCTCTCATTTAATTTTAGATTATCTTCATTATCATATAATTCTATTGTATAGTCATTTTCATTTTTATTTAAAATTATTTTTTGAACTTTACTATATAAATTAATATTATTTAGAAACATTTCGTGTGGTTCATTTAGTTTTATTGTTATGTTTCCATCTTTAATATTTTTATTATAATCATGTTTTTTGATTACTTCTTTAAGTTCATTTAGTTCCATAAATAAATCCTCCTATTGATTTATTTAAGCAGATAAACTTTCTATTTTTAAAATATTTTTAATTTTATTATTTTTTATTATTTTTTATGATTTATATGATTTTATTATACTATTTATTATTTTTTTAATTATTAGGGAAATTTATTATTAATTATATTTTTTAGTATTTTATTCA
>JBJFGN010000008.1:0-27551 GCA_051892775.1 Methanobrevibacter sp.
ATTTTTTATATTATATTCATTGATTAAAACTATTTATTTAATTTTAACTTCCTTTAATTAAATCTATTTTTTAAACTATCTTATTTTTGTTTTCATTAGAATTATTTGAGTTTTTTCTTTTTAATATAAATATTGATTTTTTAGTAAAATTTTTTGTTTATTGAAATGATTGATTTAAAGTATATTTTACTTTAAAATTAAAAATAAATATGTTTAATATAAATTTAAATAATTTTTTAAAGGCTCTAAAATTTATAATAAATTTCATTAATTATTTAATAATGTAAGTATAAACATTAGTATATATTAAATAACATTTATTTTATTTTAAAAAACTATAAGGAGATACTATGAAAATTGGAATGAACCATGGTGCTGGTGGAGAAGTAATGGAAAGTCTTATTAAAGATACTATTTTATCAAATATTTCTAAAAAATCAGTTAATGGAGGTATAGGTTTAGAATCTTTAGATGATGGGGCAACTATACCTATTGGTGATTATGAAATTGTTGTTACTACTGATGGACATACTGTAGATCCTCTTTTCTTCCCTGGTGGGGATATTGGAAGAATTGCTGCAGCAGGTACTATTAATGATGTTTCTATGATGGGTGCAAAACCTCTTGCAATTACTAATGCTATGATTGTTGCAGAAGGATTTGATATTGAAAACATGGATAAAATCATTAAATCTATGAATAAAACCTGTGAAGAAGCAGATGTTGCACTTGTTGCTGGTGATACTAAAGTAATGGAAGCAGATAAGTTAGATGGTATTGTTATCGCTACTACTGGTTTTGGTATTGCTAAAAAAGGTGAAATTGTAAGGGATGCGGGTTTAGAACCTGGCGATAAAATCATTGTAACTGGTAGTATCGGTGATCATGGTATGAGTCTCATGTCATTTAGGGAAGGTTTTGGTTTTGAGACAGATTTAAAATCTGATTGTGCGCCTATGTGGAATCTTGTTAAAAAGGCTCTTGATGTTGGTGGAGTAACAGCAATGAAAGATCCTACTCGTGGCGGATTTGCAAATGCAATTAATGAAATGGCAGATAAATCCGGTGTGGGAGTTGTTTTACAAAGCGATGATATTCCAATTAAAAAACAAGTTCATGCTGTTTCTGAAATGCTTGGAATCGATCCATTAGAGGTTGCAAATGAGGGAAAAGTTGTAATGGGTGTAAAAGCAGATAAGGCTGATGAAGTACTTGAAGCAATTAAAACAGATAAGTATGGTAAAGATGCTACAATTATTGGTGAGGTTGTAGAAGGTAAACATGTTATTATTGAAACTCCTGTAGGTGGACAAAGAATTCTTGAAGTCCCAATTGGAGATCCTGTTCCTAGAGTATGTTAATTTAAATAAGTATTTAATTAATAATTTTTGGTTTTTAATATTTAAAAACTTAAATTATAATTAATCTATTTATTTATTTATTTTATAGGTTATAATAAATGATTTTAAAATTAATGTGGTTATAATATTAATTTTAAAATTAAATATTTAAAGAGGTTTAATATGGTAAGTTTAATCGCTAAGAGGACTATTGCATATATTTTAGACTTTTTAGTAGTTTCAGCATTTATGTGGCCAATATCATTTATATTGTTTACATTTTGTAATCCTTTTTACAAATACCAAATATATCACTATTTTATTATTGTAGCTCCAATATTGATTATTATATATTTTGTCTTCTGTGAAAAGATTAAAGGCGCTACGGTTGGTAAGTTACTAATGTTTATTGAAGTGGTTGATGATAATGGAGGTAAAATCTCATATAAACAGTCTATAATTAGGAATATTTCTAAATTATGGTGGTTCCCAATAATATTTGACCTTGTTATTGGACAATTGTATGGAAATAAACATGAACGCGTTTTAGGTCAATTATCTCATACAAAAGTTATTAATGAGGATAAATCAAAATTTGATCTATAATTTTCTTTTTTTGGAATATTTTTTCTATTTTTATATTTTTCTATTTTTTAGAAATTTTTTGGTTTGTATTTCAATTTTATACTATCTTTAGTTAATATCTGAGAAAATTAGTAGGTTTATATTAGTTTTTTAAAATCTTTGAAAAATAGTTTTTTTTATTTTAAAAATAAATTAAAAGATTAAAAATAGATTTTATCTATTTAAGTAGATTCAATCTATTTTTAAAGATATTATGCATATTTTGGATTTACTTTATAAGTACCATCTGGTAGGCCAAGACCTTTTTGGAACTCAGAAGGTGGTATATACATTACTTCTGCTAATTGTTTAACAAGAAGTTGTTGATTTAGATTTTCATCTTGATCATCATAAACGATTGCAAGAGTTCTATTATATTTGTCATGTGGTCTAGCATCATCTATATCAAGATAAACTGTTTTGTCTAAACATTTTTCTTTAATATAGTTTTTAGCATCATAGTATCCATCTTCACCTTTTTCAGGCGTATTTACTCCTACAAATCTAACCTTTTCATTGCCGCCAATACCTTCAACTCGTATTGTGTCTCCGTCAATCACTTTATAACAATAACCTGTAACTTCATGTCTTACAGGAATTCCGTAATGACTATTTGAGTCTTTACTTGTTTTGCTATAAGCTGAAGCGTTTGTACTATCATTAGTAGTATTGTTATCGGTAGTATTTGTATCAACACTACTATTTGTATAGTATTGATTATCATCAACAGAGTTTTCATATGAGTCATAATTATGTGAACTAGCAGCAGTTATACATAAAATTGCCCCAATAATTAAAACGATTATTATAAATCCAGTAGTTTTTTTCATAGATATAATTATGTTTATAAACTATTTATTTTTTATTATTCATCTTTCATAAAATTAATAGATTTATAAATATTGTTTGATTATTTTAAGTTTTTTTATAATTTTATTAATTTATTAAGGTTTGATAATATGATTTTTTTACTTATAAAATTTTATTTACAGTATAAATATTTAAATAAATTAAAATATAAATTAATTATGATTAAATAATTTTTAAGAGGCTTATAATGGAAAATAAATTAATTAATAATTATTCCAATTATGATTATGAAAATTATTCTAATTTTAAAGGTGTTCAAATAGTCAATGGAGTATTGAACTTTCCAATTAGCTGGTTAAACATTCAGGGTTATTGTGAATATTCTTTATATCTTCAATATGCTAAGGGTATTCAAGTTCCATCTACTTTGGCAATGAAAAAAGGAACTGAGGTACATCAAAATCTTGAAGATAAATTTAAAGAAACTGCAAAACCCGCTAGTTTTAAAGATACTTTAAAAACTTCTAAGGAAATTGAAACAAAATCTAGGGAAATGTTTATTATAGAACCTGATTATGGTATTAGAGGTTATATTGATGAAGTTCAAATGACACCTGACGAATTTATAATTATTGATGATAAACCTGGAACTAAGGCTTATCCTTCACATATTAATCAAATTAGGGCATATTGTCTTGCATTTCAGTCTATAGTTAATAAACAATCTAATGGTGAAGATAATCGTAGAATAATTGGTGCATTACGTCAAAGAGGTACTGATAATATATTTTATACCGAAGTCTTTGATGAGAATATTAAAGAAAATATATTATATCTTATTAAACGTATGCATGGGTTAATTGAGGGTTCTAAACCGTTTATTCCAACTAAAAATCCTAATAAATGTAGGAGTTGTCGATTTAAGGATAAATGTGATAATAATCTTTCATGAATTTTTATTATATTAAATAATTTTTAAATATTATAAAAATATTTTTTTATGAATTTAATTTCTAGATAATTTTTGATTAACTGTTTTAGATATTTAAATGTTTTAATTAATTTAATCTATTTTTATTTTATTAATTTTTAAACAAGTTTTTTTTCATGGTTTTTTAATAATTATTTTATTATATTTTTAAACAAGATTTTTTTTATTAGTGTTTCAATAATTATTTTTTTTAGTTTTTATTATTATTATTATTATTATTTAATTGATTTAATGATTAATATTTTTAAACATTGGTTGATTTTAGAGGTATATTCTCAATTATTAGTTTAATTTATTAATCTATGTATATTATATTATTTTTTAAGGGTTGTGTTTATGAGTAAAAAAAATATAAATTTTGATGATTTTGATATAAACGATGAGATTAAAAGAGCTATTAAAGATATGGGATTTGAAGAACCTAGTCTTATTCAAAAGAAAGCTATTCCAGAAGGTCTTAAAGGGAGAGATTTAATTGGTCAAGCTCAAACAGGTACTGGTAAAACTGTAGCATTTGCAGTTCCTGCATTAAATAAGATTTGGATTGAAGACAAATCACCACAAGTACTTGTACTTACTCCTACAAGGGAATTAGCTATTCAAGTTGCAGGAGAATTCGGTAAACTTTCACAGTATATGAAAAAATTAAGAATATTGCCTGTTTATGGTGGACAACCTATTGGAAGACAAACAAGATTTTTAAAAAAAGGAGTTCATGTAGTTATTGGTACTCCAGGTCGTGTAATTGATCATATCAATAGGGGAAATTTGGATGTTTCTGCAATAGAGACACTTGTTCTTGATGAAGCTGATGAAATGTTAGATATGGGTTTTATTGATGATATTGAAAAAATAATTAAAAGAACACCCAAAAATAGACAAACTCTTCTCTTTTCAGCAACTATTTCAAAAGATATTAAACGTATTGCTAATAAGTATCAGAATAATCCAGAACATATTAAGATTAAACCTACTAAATTCACAGTCCCTAAAATTAATCAATATTACTTTGAAGTTCCAAGAAATAAAAAGATAAGTGTTTTATGTAATATACTTGATTTATATGACATTAATCTTGCACTTGTATTCTGTAATACTAAGAAACAAGTTGATTTTTTAAAACGTAAAATGAAAAGTAGAGGTTACTCTGTAGGTGCAATTCATGGGGACATGAAACAAACAAAACGTGATAGAGTAATGGATAAATTTAGGAAAGGAAAGATAGATCTTTTAATTGCAACTGATGTTGCAGCAAGAGGTATTGATGTTCCAAATGTTGAAGTTGTATTTAATTATGATGTTCCAAGTAGTGATGAATTTTATGTTCATAGAATTGGAAGAACAGGAAGGGCTGGGAAAGTAGGTTATGCATTTACTTTTGTATCTGGACGTGATGTTAAACAATTTAGAAGTATTCGTAGAAATACTCATCAAAAAATTAAACAAAGAAAAGCTCCAACATTTGAAGATGTGGAGATGAAAAAATATAATATTATTTTAAATGAAGTAAAAAATATTATTGATAATAAAGATTTAAGTAAAAACATTAATTTAATTGAAAATTTAATGGTTGAAGATTACGATTCTGTTGAAATTGCAGCTGCTTTACTAAAATTAATTAAAAATGATTAATTTTTTCTTTACTTTTTTTGTTTTTGTTTTTGTTTTTAGGTTATTTTTTGTTTTTGTTTTTTAGGTTATTTTTTTCTTTTTTCTTTTTTATTTTAATTTAAGGGTAATTGTGTTTTTATGTTTAATTTAAAATCTTAAATTGATGTTTTGATTAATGTTTTTCTTTTAAAAAATTTATAAAATGTCTAGATAAAAATTTTGAATTTTGACTTTCTGACAAATTATCAATTTTCTTTAGAAATCAAATATAAAATTATAATTATTAATAATTTTATAAAATATACTATTAGGATTAAAGGGAAATTTTTATGAATGTTCAAAAATTATTAAAAGATGAAGTTTCTGGATGGAAAACTTGGGAAAAAACATGGTTTATACTTGCTACAATATCTGTTTTTATATTATCTTTATTATCAAATAATAATTTATTAAGTCTAATTACTGCAGTAACGGGTGTTATTTCAATTATATGTTCTGGTAAAGGTAAATTAGCAGGTTTTGTATTTGGTGCTATTAATGCTACATTATATGCATATATTGCATTTACTAGTATGTATTATGGGGAAATGTTACTTAATTTATTCTACTTCTTACCTATGGAATTCTATGGTTTCTATATTTGGAGTAAACATATGAATCCAGAGACTAAAGAAGTTAATAAAAAAGCACTATCAAATAGGAATAGAATTATTGTTGTAATTGCAGTAATTCTTGGTGGTCTTGTTTATGGATTTATATTACAAAGTTTTAATGATGCAATGCCTTTTGTAGATTCATTACTTAGTATATTATCTATTATTACAATGTTCCTTGCTATTGAAATGTATATGGAAAACTGGATTTTATGGATTTGTGTAAACCTTTTAAGAATTTTACTTTGGGTTTATTCTACTATGAATGGATTAAACAATATTCCAATGGTTTTAATGAGTTCTGTTTATCTTATTAATTCTGTTATTATGTTTGTTAAATGGAAACGTGAAGTTGATAGGAATATGATTAATCCTTAAATTTTTATTTTTTTATGTGTTCTTTTTTAGTTTGTGTTAGTTTTTTAAAATATTTTTTTATTTCAATTTTGCTTGATTTTTATTCATGATATTTAAATTGATTTTAATTTTATTGAATTTTATTTCTTGTTTTTATTATTAAATCATAGAATTTATATATTTTAAATTTTAAAGTTATATACTAATAAGGGGGAGAATCTATGTTTGATTTTAAGAAAAATAATAATTTATATTTAGCTTTTTATATATTATTTTCAGTTTTATTTATAGGATATCAGTCTTCTATAAAAAATATTAATTTAAAAGGGACTATTTTATTGTTTGGACTTTTAATTGTTATAGCTTCATTTTTAATTCTTTACTTATATGATAAAGATTTACCAATCTATAAAATGGCATTTATATTGATATTAATATTTGGGGTTTTATGTGTATTTTTATCTCCAATTGTTAGTATTTCTGATGAAAGTGAACATTTTGCTCGTTCAGAAATGACTTCTCGTGGAGTTATTGAACCGGTTTATGTTAATAATACAAATCATTTGCTTAGAGGTTATGAAACTATTGCATCAGTACATGGTGCTTCTAGTCATAAACTTGGTGGTAAAACTGTGTTTGAAACTACTTGGGATGATAAAAAGATTAATTATAATAAATGCTTTGTAGGTTCTTCTTTTGCTCAAAATCCTTTTTATGGATATATTCCACAGGCAATAGGTATTGATATTGCTAAAGGTTTAAATCTTAATAATATATGGATGCTTTGGTTAGGTAGATTATGTAATCTTTTAATGTATGCATTTATTGTTTCATATGCAATTAAAAAAGCACCATATTATAAGAAAGCATTATTTTTAACTGCTTGCTTCCCTCTTGCAATTTCCAAGCTGGATCATTAAGTATTGATGCTACAGTTAATAGTCTTGCCCTTTTGACTATCTCTTACTTTTTATATATTTACTTTAAAGAGGATTCTACTGTAGGTTTAAGGGATGTTTCAATCTTTTTAATATTGGATTTACTTTGTGGTTTAACTAAAGTAACTTATTTAGGTTTAATATTGTTAATTTTCTTAGTTCCTAAATCTAGGTTTAATTTTAAAAAATCATTTTATTATTCTCGTATTGGATCTATATTTGTTTTTATTATTGGTTTATTATGGTCACATTTCGCTGAGAAACAGTTAGCTTTTTCATGGAGAGCAAGTTATGCTTTAAAACATGGTGTTAATCCAACTATCCAATTGTTGTATATTTCAAATCATTTAGGTCAGTTTTTAACTACTTTATTTGATTTTAATAATCTAAAAATACTTTATTTAGGATTATTCTATTTTGGGCATGGTCATATATGTTCTTTTACTTCATTGTTTTTAGTTATTACATTCTTTGTATTTTATTGGGTATTTGCACTAGATTATCCTGAAAAACAATTGTTTAATAAAAAAACAAGAATAGGTATATTTTTAATTTCTTGTATAATTTACTATGGTACTTTATTTGTCCAATATTTAACTTGGTGTCCTATTGGCGCTACTCGAATATATGAGATTGAATTTGGTAGATATTTTATTCCACTTGTAGCATTAGGACCTATGATATTTAATTTAAATAAAGATAAGATTTTGCATAAGTTTCCTGATAAATTGTTTTATGTTTTAATTATATCTTTTATGAGTATCTTAGTTCTTTTAACATTTACTACATTTTATTAGGATTATATTTTCTTTTTTTATAATTATATTCTCACTAAACTTTATTTTTAGAATATATATTTTAATTATTATCAATTTCATTAAATTTTATAATAAACAATAAATTAATTAAAATACAAACATTAAATTAATAATATTTATGAAATAATTTTTTCATGATTCTTAATAATCGGAGGTATTTAATGTCTAATAAAAAAGTAGTTGCTTTAACACGTCCAATTTCTAGGTCAAAAGAAGCTATTAAATTAATTGAAAATTATGGTGGAGAAGCTTTAGTAGTACCTACTCTTGAACTTGAACTTTTAAATTCACCTTCTTTAAAAGATTTTATGTCTGAAATTGATGATTTAGACTGGTTAATTTTTACTTCAGTTTCATCTCTTGATTCTATATTTAAATTTTATCCGGATTTTAATGATAAGTTATCTAATAATTGTAAAACTGCAGTTATCGGTCACAAAACTGCTGAGGTTACAGAAAAATATGGTATACATGTTGATTTAATACCTGAAGATTATACTGCAGAAGGATTACTTAGAAGTTTTAAAGATATTGATATTAAAGATAAAAAGATAGGTATTCCTAGAACTTATTCTGCACGTAATGTTTTACCAGATACTTTAGAAAAATGGGGTGCTAATGTAATTCTTGCAGAAAGTTATAGATCTATATTGCCTCATGATATAAGTAAAATTCAGGATTTAATTAATAAAATCTTTAATAATGAAGTTGATGCAATTACTTTTACAAGTCCTTTAACTGTTAAAAATCTTTTTAAAGTTGCAGAAAATAAAAAAGAGTTAGCTAAAATATTATCTAATAATGTTTTAACAGTATCTATTGGTCCTATTACTGGATATACTTTAGATGATTTCAATGTTAAATATATTTATCCAGAAAGGTATACTGTAAAAGACATGATTGATTTAATGTTTAAATCATTTTGATTAGTTAATTTGATTTGTTTGATTATGTTTTTTAGTTTTGACTAGTTCATATGTTTTATTTTTGGTTTTTTTTTAATTATTAGGTAAATTATAAGAGGATTTTTTCATGCCATATAAAATAAGTATTATAATGCCAGTATATAATGCAGAAAAATATTTAGAAAATTCATTAGATTCAATAGTTAATCAAACGATTGGTATTGAGAATCTTCAAGTTATTATTGTTGATGATAAATCAACAGATTCTAGTTCATATATTCTGGAGAAATATTATAATAAGTATCGGAATAATTTTAAAATAATTCATCTTAAATCAAATATTGGAGCGGCTTACGGTCCTAAGAATATAGCTTTAAATCATGTTGAAGCACCGTATATCATGTTTCTTGATTCTGATGATAGTTTTGAGCTTGATGCTTGTGAAGTATTATATAATAAAATTATTAAAACAAATGCTGGTATTGTATATGGAAGATATAAGCGGATTTATACTGATATTGAATTATTAGAAGAAAATAAGAATCATTATATTAATTCTAATTTAGAACTTGTACAGAAGTCCCATTCTGCTTTTAAAGACAGTTTATATAAATATACTGATGATATAATTGATAATATTAAATTAAATGGTATAATTGGTTTTTTATGGAGAAATATTGTTTCACATATAATTTATGGCAATACAATTAGAAATTCTGATGATAGTAATGGGGTATTTGATGAGATTTATCTTGAAAAACTAGAAGACAATATTAATATTCTTAGAAGTCTTCCTTCATTTTGGACTAAAATATATGATGCTAATTTAATTTTATCAAATAATATTAAGTTTCCAGAAATAATTTCTGCTGAGGATTTAAATTTTTTAATGGAAGCTTATTTTAATGCTGACGGTATTGTATTTTTAAATAATCAATTTGTTTATAATTATTATATGCATGATGATGAAGTTAAATCTATTACAAAGAATATTACTTATAAACTTGTTTATGATTCGTTAATTGGATACTTTAAATGCTCTAGATTATGTAATAAATATGATTTTAAGCATTCTGATATTATACTTAACCCATTTATACTTAATTGGATTCAAATTTATAAACAAGCTAATTTATCTATTGATGAAAAACATAATTTATATGAAAGCTTTCAAATGTTTGTAAGTGAGTATAATTGTGGTTTTGTAGGTAAATTATTATGTAAGTATGTTTTAAGAATGATTAACAAATCATTTAATGATTAATTTTTATTTTATATTGTTTTTATTCATATATTTTTTATTATTGGATTGTTTCAATCTTTTATATCTATTATAATTTGGAATCATATCTTCAAATGACTTAAAGTTTAATATAATATTTTTAAAATCTATTTTAAATGTTTTAATGGTATATTTAATTTTTATGTAATTATTGAATTTATTTTTTATAGTTTTAATCTTTATTTTTTTAATTTAATTCATTTTAATTTACTTTACTGATATTCTTTTATAAAATGGAAATAAATATTTATTATGAAGTTTAATAAATTATATATTATAAATATTTAGGGGAACTATAGTATGAAAAATGAACTTATGACAATATGGCCTGTATACTTAGACTCAAATAGGACTCTTAAAGAGGGTCGTAAAATTTCTAAAAATGATGCTGTAGATGATCCAAGTTTAAATGAAATTAGAAAAGCATGTTATAAATTACATTTAAAACCTTTAGTTGATAAAGATAAAACTTATCCTGGTTTATGGTATGAACATACGGGTAGAGTTGCTGTTGATGCTGATATGAAGAAACTTGTTTTACTTAGAGAAGTTGCAGCTAAAATTAAAGAAATTAGAAACTGATTTTTTTACTTTGAGTTCAGCCAAAATTTCTATTTTAAAAATAATTCATGTTTATTTTTTAATTTTGGGTATTTATCTTTTAAAATTTTAAATTACATGCTTTTGTCTGACTCTATTTTTTAATATTCATATAAGGTTTTATTATGATAAATGGTGTAGCAGAGACAATGGAAGACTTGCCTTCTGAAATGAAGGATTTATATAGAAAGGCTAAGGAGATTATTCTTGAAAATGATGACATTATGATTTATAGTCATACTGATTGTGATGGAATATCCTCTGGAGCAATTCTTACTACTATTCTAGAGAGAATTGGTAAAGATTATGATATTGACTTTGTTTCTCTTGATAAACTAGAAGATTTACATATTGATCATGATCTTACTATTTTTTCAGATTTAGGTTCTGGTCAGCCTGTTGAGAAGAATGCAACTGAAGATTCTAATATTATTATACTAGACCATCACCCTCCTTTAAGGGATAAAAATTATAGAAACACTGCTGGTTGTAATTTTCTAGAAATTAATCCTATGCATTATGGTATTAATGGTACTTATTACATCTGTGGTGGTGGATTATGTTATTATCTTGCAAAAGAATTCGGATTTGATGATTTAAGTTGGATTGGGGTTTTAAGTGCTGTTGGAGATATGCAAAACACACATACTGGTAAAATGGAAGGTCTTAATAAATTAATTCTTCAAGATGCTATTGATAATGGTTTAGTTAAAAGGAATAGTGATTTATCATTATATGGACGTGAGACAAGACCTTTATATGTTGCATTATCTTATTTTAGTGATGTTAATCTTCCAATTACGAATAGCAAAACTGAATGTATTGCACTTTTAAATGATTTAGATATTCCTCGTAAAAAGGATTGTATTGAAGTTTTAAATGATTCAATTGTCCCAGAAGAATATAAACAAGAGTGTGAGTCAGTTTTAATTGAACTTGGTATTGAACATAAATCAGTAAGTGATTGTGTTAGTATTATTGGGGAATCAGATATCCCTGATGATCTTAAAGATGATTGTTTAACTGTTCTTAGAAGTTTGGGTGATAGATTTAGAACTCTTGCTGATTTAAGTAATTCTGAAAAAAGTAGACTTTTTTCTGCCCTTGTTAAAATGTTATCACGTGAAGTTCCTGGAAAATATGTTAAATATATTCCTAAATTAGTGGCTGCAGATACTTTTGAATTTTTAAATGAGGAGGATCATACTTTTTTAAGGGATGCTGCAGAGTTTTCAACAGCTATGAATGCATGTGTTAGAAATAATGAGGATTTTGTTGCCCTTGAGATTTTAAAAGGTAATCGTGATGTGGCACTTGATAAGTTAGAGGTTATTTCAAGAAATCATAGACGATACCTCGCTACTCATATTCAACTTATTCCAGATATGGACGCACTTGTTCAAATGGACAATATTCAATATTTCGATGGTACTAATCTTTCTACACCAGAGGATAAGGGGGCCGGAATTAGAACTACTGTAATCGGTACTATTACTGGTATGGTTTTATCTTATGGTGATTGGAGAAAACCTATTCTTGGTTTTGTTCCCTTAGAGGATAATCCAAATATTTTAAAAATATCCTTAAGATGTTCAAGGCTTCTTGCATATGACGGTGTTCATTTTGGTAATATAATTCGTGAAGTTGCACGTAGTTTAGGTGGAAATGGTGGAGGTCACGCTGTAGCTTGTGGTGCATATATCCCAATTGAATATAAAGAAGAATTCCTTAATGATTTTAATGAAATGTTATATGGTAAATTATAATTTAATTTATCATTTTTTTTATTTTAATTGTTTAGTGTTTTTATCTCTTTTGTTGATTTTTTATATTATTTTTTAGTATCTTATTTTTTTGTGTTTTTAAATTTTACTTTAATTTTATAGTTTTTTTTAAAATTCTCTTATTTTACTTATTTTTTCTAATTACTATTAATTTTTATAAATTTAACTTTAATTATATTAAAATATTCTTTAATTGTTCCATTTCTTTTTGTTTTGTTTTTATTTAAAATATAGAAAACATATATATAATATTTAATTATAAAATAATATCAATTGAATTTTAAAAATTTTCTGAATTATACAAATTTACTGAATAAGATTATGTTTATTTTAATTTAATTTTAACTTTAATAAGTTTTTATAATTTGTAATATATTTTTTAAGTTCATAATTTTTGATTTTAATTATGTTATGAGGGATAGTTTATGGAAATATTTAAAAAAAGAGGGGCTATGACTAAATTTCAAATTTTAAGTGAAATTTCAAAACAAGAACCTCATCTTAAGCAAAAAGATCTAGCGGAACGTTTAGGAATTACAGTTCAGGCTGTATCTGAAAATATTAAATCTTTGATTGAGGAGGATTATATTACATCTAAAGATGGACGTTCTCCATATAAAATCACCCAAGAGGGTATTAAGAAAGTTAAAAGAGATGCAATTACATTGCGTAAATACTCTGACAGCGTTTTGGAAATCATGAATCATTATCAGTCTGTATGGCCAGCTATTGCTAGTGAAAATATTGAAAAAGGAGATAAAGTTGGTTTATACATGAAAAAAGGTATGCTTTATGCTTCCCATAGTAATCAGTCAGCAACTGCAGTTGCACTTTCTTCAGCTAAGGTTGGTGAAGATGTGGCTTTAGGTGAACTTAATGGTTTAATTGATCTTAAGAGTGGTCAAGCTATTATTATTACTTTGCCTACTATTAAAGAAGGTGGATCCTCAGCTACTGATTTAAACTTAATTAAAAACATTTATGATAATGGTTTCCAAGAATGGGGGGATAATAGTCAAATAGATAAGGTTGCAGCTGTAGGTACTGTAGCTCATGCTGTAGCAAATAAATTAAATATTCCTATAGATTTAGAGTTTTCAGTAGCTAGTTCAACTGCTTCTGCAGCTAGAAAAGGATTAAATATTATGGCTTTATCTGTTGGTAACATGACTAAAAGTTTTATTCGTGAACTAGAAGCAGAAGAAGTTAAATATAATGTTATTGATGGAACTAAATAATTTTAACTTATAAAAAACTTAAATTTTTTCATTAGTTTTTAATTCTCTTTTATTTTCTATTTTTTGTTTTTGGATTGTTTTTTGCTATTTCTGTCTATTTGTTTTAATTTAAATCCACAGTTCATACAAAATTTATCTTCTTTTTGTATAGGTTTTCCACAGTTCATACAGAATTTATTTTTATTTTTAAATTCTTTACCACAATTATTACAAAATTTATCTTCTTTTTCTACTTTTGAATAACAATTTGAACATAAATATTCTGTTTCTAATTTACTTCCACAGTTAGTACAAAATTTATCATTTTCTTTACAGATATTTCCACATTTTTTACATCTATTCCTTTTTATGATATGTGTTTCTTTATTTAATTCTATTTTTTTAGGATTGATTTTTACAGTACTTTCTCTAATAATGGGTTTACTATAAAAATCGGTTGCATTTTCTGTTTCTATTATTAATTCTCTCATTTTGGCTATTCTTTTATCATCTGATGGGTGTGTAGATAAAAAATCAATTTCATTGGGATTGTTTTTATTCATTCTCTCCCAGAAATCTGGTATGTTATGTATATTATATCCTGCCCAGTATATTATTGCCATTCCTAAACGATCAGCTTCCAATTCTTGCTCTCTTCCAAAAGGCATTAGTATAAGTGAATCATATCCAATATCCGCTACATTTGATAATTCCATTAATCCATAACCTAATTCTTCTTGACCTAAAAGTGCTAATCCAAGTCCACCAAGTCTTGCTACTGATGTTATACTATTTTTTCTTTTTTCTTTACTTACTTGGGTTCTACTATGATCAAGCAATGCATGTGACATTTCATGCCCTATAATAAAAGCTATTTCCTCTTCTGTACTTGCAATACTAAACATTCCAGAATACATTGCTATTTTTCCACCAGGCATACAAAATGCATTTGCCGTATCACTTGATATTAGATGAAATTCCCAGTCATAATAATCTTTAATATAATCTAATCTCCCTATTTTTGATAAGTAGTTGGTTACAGAATTAATTAGATTATTTGATACTCTTTTTAGGACTTGGCCATAAGGTGTGTTATCAATTATTTTATTTTGGTTTATAATTTGATTATATTCTTTATAACATTCTTCTAAGAATTTATCATCATCTATTATATCTAATGCTGCTTTTCCAGTAAATGGATTAATAGCACTTCTATTGTCTTTTTTCATATTCTTACCCTTAAAAATATATTTTTATAAAATTTAATTTTTATTATATTAAATTATAGGTTTATACATATAAAAATTTTATATTTTTATGGTCTTAATTAATCTTCTTTAGGAAATATGCAATTTTTAAAATTAGATTTGATGTTTTTATTATGAATATTAGATTTAATTTGTATAAAAAAGTAAAAATTAGTGGAATGAGGATATTGTTTGTTTGGATTTTATTATGTGGGAATTGGTGGGATTGGGATTTTGTTTTTTATTGTTTTGATTAAATAGAAGTTTTGGAGTTAAAAAGCCCCTCCACCTCCACCTCCGAATCCACCACCAATGTCTCCGAAGTCTCCAAGGTCTCCCATATTACTCATGTCAGGATTGTATCTTCCAGCCATTATTGCATCATCAAGCATATTTAATCCGCCATAGTATGTAAATAGGAATAAATCATTATTATACATATCAATATCTTCATTATCAAGATATTCTATGTTTTTCATAGCTTTTTGCACTTCTTTAGCAACTCCAAGTGCTGTTGCATATACAAGATAGTTATTCCATATTGCAATGGATTCTGGAGGATATTCTTTAATAAGAGAAAAGTCAGTTAAATACTTTTTAAAGTTTTTCCATTTCTCATATTCTTCTCTTCCTTTAGATGTCCATTGTCCACCAATAGTTTGTGGAAGAAGTAAGGTTACAATAGATGCTACTATTAAAATAATTGATACTTTCATAAGGAATGGTCCATTATATAATCCATCTGAGGTAAAACTAATGAATGTAAATATTATACCAATAATAAGGTTAATTACACCACTTATCCTCATAAATAATGCTCCATTGTTATTGAAATATTGTTTTAATATTGACTTGGATATGTATTTATTTGTAAAGTCGTTTTTCCAAGCAGAGTATTTACTATTATAAAGGTTCCAATATTTTTCATTACTCATAGAATTTGCCATACTACTAAAATCAATGTTTCCATTATTTTCAAATACAGAAATAACACTTATTGCTTGTTTTTCATAATCCTTAAGGTTTGATTGATCTTTATCTGTTATTTTAATATTTAATGATTTTAAGAAGTTTTTTTCACTAGTTTCTATACTTAAATATCCCTTATTAATAAGATCCATTATTGTAGCTTTAAATGCATCATCATTTATTTTACCTATATCTTTTTTAATACCACTTACAAATGCACCGTTTACAAATGCTGGTGAATCATTTGTTGGAGGTTCTCTTTCATAAATGCCATTATATGATATCTTAGGTTCTCTACCATAAGCATAATATATTCCAAATGGTACGAAGATTAAAATAATCTCAATTATGCTAATAATTGAGAATGCTTTGTCTTCAGTTTTATTCTTATTTTCATAATTACTTTGAATTTTTTCTATAGTTTTGAGTCCCTCTTTATTAATATGGATTGCATAAGGTGTATTACTTGAAAATTCATTTAATGGGATTGTTGTTCTTAATTCTAAGTAACTATTTGTATCTAAATAATTAGAGTGTATTGTAAGTGTTGAACCATTCCATTTTCCTGGAAGTTTTGAATATTTATATGGATTAATCCAATATTTAACACCGTTTTTTGATGGGTAATTTATATTTGCTGTGAAATTATGTATTGGTTTAGTCCATTGTGTTCCCCAGACTTGGTATTGTAATTCTCCAGTATCATTATATATTTTTATTGCATTGGTAAAGTCATAGCTTACAGTAACATTAACATCTCTATTTTCTATAGGCTCTGTTTTAGCACTATTTTTATAAAGATGAATCTTAATTCTTTTTGTGTTGCTATCTTTGTCAAGTACTTCATAGTTTGAATATGCATTTGTTGTATTGATTTTGATATTATCTATTGATTGGCCATTTTTTATAGGAATATCTCTATATACTCCATGAAATGTTCCATCAAATTGATAGGTGTACGTTTCACTAACATGTAAAAGTCCATTTTCACCAATAGTAAGATTGACAATGCCCATAGTCATTTGATAAGCATTATTATCTTCTTCGGCACTAATTAGACCTAATGAAGCAAAAAGTATAATAAATACAACAAGTATTCCTATAAACTTTTTATCCATTTAAATCCCTTATTTTTTTCTTATTTTTTTATTAATTATTTTATTTTAAATGTGTTTGCTAATTATTTTTAAGCTATTATTTTTTATTAATAATTTAATTTCTTATTAGGCAATCATTTATTTTTTAATAGATGATTTATTTAACTAATATTAGGTGATTATTTATTTTTTAATAGATAATTTTATTTTCATAAAAAAGTTTTATTAATTAAAATAAATTAAAAGTAGAATTTAAAATTCTACTTTAGGTACTTCATTAAATCCTTCTGCTCCTTTAAAGAATTCTGCTTTATGGAAGTTAAATGCATTTGCAAATATATTACTTGGGAATGTCTGACATTTATTATTATACATCATAACAGTATCATTATAGAATTGTCTTGCATATGCAATTTTATTTTCTGTTTCATTAAGTTGATTTTGTAAGTTTATGAAGTTTTCATTTGCTTTTAATTCAGGGTAATTTTCTGCTACGGCAAAAAGTGATTTTAGACTATCAGTTAGAATATTATTTGCTTTGGCATTTTCTTCAACACCTTCTGCATTTATTAATCCTGCTCTTGCTTCTGTAACTTGTTGAAAAACTCCTTTTTCATGACTTGCATAAGCTTTTACGGTTTCAACAAGGTTTGGAATTAAATCAGCACGTCTGTTTAACTGAACTTCAATTTGAGACCAACTATTTTCTACTTTGTTTCTTGATTTAACGAGACCATTGTAAATTCCAATTATTCCAAGAATTACAATGATGATAATTATTAAAATGATAATTAATATCCAATTCATTTTTTCACTCTTTAATTTATTATTAAAATTTTGGCTTTGTAAATTTATTATTCTAAACTTGAATCTTTTTTAATATATTAATATTAAATAATTTAAACCTATTTTTATTAATTTATATACAAAATCAAAATTTATATTATCATTTGGTTTAATAAAATATATATTTTTTGTAATTTTTTAAGATTTATTTATTAAAATTGTATATTTGGTTAATTAGGTAGGTAATAAATTAAATTTTTAATTTTTTTAATTTCAAATTGTACTTACTTTTAATTTTTATAATTTTCTGGAAATTATTTAATTTTAAAAGTAATTTTTCAGTTGTCTAAATTTTAATATGTAGTTAAATTTCCAAATAATGCATATTTTTAATATAATCTAAAAATTAATGATTTTCTATTATTAATTTTTTAAATAAGCTATGTTTTAATAAATTCAAGTTTTTTATGGATATTTATCGTTTAAATTCTAAATATTTATTAAAAATTGGATATCCAATATGTTTAATTAACCATACTATCTGATTGTATCCTGGTTTTTCATATTTATTTTTAACTTTTTCTAATTCTTTAGGAATATTAAGTCCTTGGGTACATAATGGTATACATTTATTACAATTAGTACATAATCCTGCATTTGATTGGTCACCTTGAATGCCACTTGTCATTATTATATATTTCATCTGGTTTTCAATATGTTTTTTATTAAAAAGATCTTCTTCATTTAGTAATTGGAAAACTTCTGGAATGTTTACTCCATATTTACAAGGCATACAGTATCCACAACTTGAACAGTTTATTGGAAGTTTTTCCTGCATAATTTTTTTAACTTCCTTTATTGTTTCTAGTTTTTTATCACTTAGAGAATTTGCTTTAATATTTTCTGCGATTTTTATATTTTCTGTAAGATCATTTTTATTTGTCATACCAGAGAGTACGCAAGTTATTTCTGGAATATTATATAACCATGAAAATGCCCAATCTGCAGGTGAAAGATTTGGATCTTCTTTTTTAAATATTTCTTCAGCTTCTTTAGGTAATTCTGAAAGTAATCCTCCTTTTAGCGGTTCCATTATAAATATTCCTAAACCTTTAGATTTTGCATATTTAATATCTTCATAATTTACTTGTATATTTTCATCAAAATAATTAAATTGCACTAGCACTCCATCCCAATTGTATTTATCTAGAATCTCCCTAAATTCAGACGCTTTTCCGTGATATGAAAAACATGCATTTTTTATTTTACCTTCTGATTTTGCTTTATTTAAAAATTCAAAGATGCCTTTCTTTTCTAATCTTTTTAGAGTTTTTAGGTTTATACTGTGTATATAGTAGTAATCAATGTAATCTATGTCTAGTAATTTTAATTCTTTATTTAGGTATTCCTCCATTTCTTCTCTTTTTTTAATACTAAACGCAGGTAATTTTGTAGCTATTTTAACTTTATTTCTATATCCATCCTTTAGTGCTTCCCCAATAAATTTTTCATTTTTTCCTAATCCATAGAAAAAAGCAGTATCAATATAATTTATTCCTTTGTCAATGCCTTCTCTTAACAATTCTTTGGATTTTTCATATTCTTTGTCTATTGGAAGTCTCATTGCTCCAAATCCAAGTGGAGAAATATAATCTCCATTTTTTTCTATTAATCTTTTTTCCATTATTTTCCTCTTTAATTACTTTAATTTTTTTTTAATTTTTAAGATTTTATTTTTTCATTTTTATATTTTTTATAAACTTCCTATTATAAAAATTATAATAAATTTATATGTATGAAAAACAATAAGTTTCTATTGATAAATATTTAAATTTTATTTAAGTTATTTTATATTATTCAGAGCTTCTTAAGTTGTTTAAATTCATGATTAAATTTATTTTTAATTTAAAAATATCGGATTTAAAACTTAAATTTTTAAATTAAATATCTTAATAAATTATTAATTATCTAAATTTTATAATTTTTATTATTCTCTTTTTATAATATAAAGTAATTATTTAAGGTGTAGTCTATGAAAGTATTATTTTTAAATTTACCATATAAATTCAATATTAGTAGGGCTAGCAGATGGCCTGAGAAAACAAAATCAGGTACTTTATATTACCCATATTGGCTTAGTTACTGTGTTGGGGTATGTGAAGGTAAAGGGATAGACGTTGAATTAATTGATTGTATTACTCGAAAATTTGATTTAAATGATACACTAAATGCAATATCTCAATATAATCCTGATTTTATTATGTGTGAGACTACTACACCTACATGTTCTTATGATTATAATACAATTAATTCAATTAAAAATAGATTTCCAGATATCACTATTATATGTGGTGGAACCCATCCAACAATCTTACCTGAAGAAGTATTAAATAAATGTCATGGAATAGATATTATTGTACGTCAGGAATATGATTTTACAGTTCCGGAAATCGTAGAATCTGGAAATGGTAGTAAACCTAGTATTGATGATTTAAAAAATATTAAAGGAATTTCTTATAGGGATGATAATGGCAATGTAGTACATAATACTGATAGACCACTTGTGGATTTAGATGAACTTCCGTGGGTATCTAAAGTTTACCAGGAATTTTTAAATCCTGATGATTATGCATATGCGTTTGCTCAAAAGCCTATGATACAAATTGTTTCAAGTAGGGGTTGTCCTAATAAATGTAATTTCTGTTCTTATCCTTCAACTATGGGTGGAAGATTATATCGTCTTCGTTCGGTTAATGATCTTGTTGATGAAATTGAATATATTTTAACTGAAATGCCGGAGATTAAAGAAATTTTCATTGAAGATGATACATTCACAGTAAATAAGAAACGTGTTCTTGAAGTATGTGATGAAATTAATAGAAGAGGTCTTAAACCTATCTGGAGTTGTAATACCCGTGTGGATCTTGATTATGAGACTATGAAAGCAATGAAAAATGCAGGTTGCAGACTTCTTGTTTGTGGTTATGAATCTGGAAATCAAGAGGTTTTAGATAAAACTAAAAAGGGAATTACTCTGGAACAATCACGTAATTTTGCAAAGAATGCACGTGACTTAGATATTAAAGTCTTTGGATGTTTTATGATAGGTTTGACTGGAGATAATCTTGAAACTATTAATGAGACTTATGAATTTGCAAAAGAGTTATATCCAGATATGTGTTTTTTCCAACAGGCAGTTCCGTTTCCAGGTACTGAATTTTATAGCTGGGCTAAAGATAATGGTTATCTTGTTACAGAGGATTATTCTAAATGGTTAAATGATGATGGTTATCTTAATTGTCTTGTAGACTATCCTTATGCAAGTCATGAAGAAATTGAAAAAATTAGGGATAGTTTAATGAGTAAATATTATTTTTCATTTACTTATATTGTTAAAACATTTCTTGCAAATCTTAATTGGACTGAATTTAAACGTGTTGTTCGTGGTGGAGTTCAATATATTACATTTAGAATAAGAAAAGCTATTCATGGTCATTCTGATTAAATTTTGCTTTTTTTTTAATTTCCTTTTAAAATAATTTAATATCCATATTTTAATTTATTTTAAAAACGTTTTAAGTTTTTTTAAATCTTTTAAGTTTAGTATATTCTTGTTTTTAATTTTAAAATAATATAAATTTTAGAAAATTAGATTTTTAAATAAATATGTTTTTAATAGAATTCAATATTTATATTTTAATTTATTTTAGTAAATAAACTTTAAACAAATTGTTTTTTTAATAAAATGTTGATTTTTTTAATTATTATAAAAATAGTATATTAATTTAATTATAAAAATCTTCTAAAAAGAAGATTGAATAATTTTTATAAATTATTCTTGGTTTTTAGATTTTTTATTGTTTAATTCATCAATGATTTTATCTAATTTTTTAAGGTTTTTTTCAGTATCTTTTACTCTTTCTAATGTTGTATAAGTGAAATATAAAATGATTCCAATAGCACCAGTAATTGCTAAGTCAAGACCACGTTTAAAACCTATGTAATTACTCATTAATGTAGTAAAATCACCTAAAAATGTAATGATGATTGCAATTATCCAGAATAAATCCCATAAAAATACTGCACCTAAATGGATATCATGTTCTTCATATTTTTTATGCATTTCATAAATTGCAATTATCCCAATTATTATTGTTCCTAATTGGTATAGGTGAAATGGTAGGTGTAATCCAAAAATATTATCCCTCTTTTTATAGAAAAGCTATTTTTAAAGTGTTTTATTCTTTTAAATGATCCATATCTTTAAAAACATCAATTACATTTCCAATTATTAATATTGCAGGAGTGTTAATATCTTTTTGAGCAATGTTATCTAATGTTCCAAAGATTACTCTTTCATTTGCTAATGTACCACTTTCTATTACACATGCTGGTGTTTTAGGATCTCGATATTTCATAATTTCAGTAGTATTTTCTTTTATATTTCCAATTCCCATAAGAATTATAAGTGTATCCGCTGTATAATCCCATTTAACTTGTTTATTTGGTTTTGTTGGATCTTCATGACCAGTAACAACTGTAAATGATGTTGAAACAGCCCTATGGGTTATAGGTAAACCTATTGATGTTGGAGCCCCAATAGCTGAAGTAACTCCGGGAATAACTTCAAAGTCAATTCCTGCTTTTGCAAGCTCTAATATTTCTTCTCCACCACGTCCAAATACGAATGGGTCTCCACCTTTAAGACGTACTACAATTGGTTCTTCACCATTTTTACTGTTTGTCTTGTCTTGAGCTTCTTTAACAATAAGTTCATTAATCTCATTTTGTTTTTTGTAGTGGGAACCTGCTTTTTTACCAACATAAATTTTTTTCGCGTCTTCGGGTGCATAATCTAATATTTCATTGTTGGAAAGGTAGTCATATAATACTACATCTGCTTTTTTAAGTACTTTAACAGCTTTTACTGTTATTAAATCCACATCACCAGGTCCTGCTCCTACTAAGTATACTACCATTTTATCACTTTAAAATTGAATATATGTATTATGTTTTTATAATCGAAATTATAATTTTTCTAAAGATTATAGTATAATCTATTCATTTTTTAATCCTTTTAAAGATATGAATTATGATTTGTCTATCATTCCTTTAAAGACTTTAAGTCCATCTATAGAACCTAATATTTCTTCACAAGCTCTTTCTGGATGGGGCATCATTGCACAAACGAGTCCTGATTCATCACAGATACCTGTTATTTTTTCTATAGAACCATTTGGATTTTCATCTGCAAATTGGAATAGGATTTGATCTTGATCATGTAATAATTCAATATCTTCAGTATAAAATCTTCCTTCTGCATGTGCAATAGGAATTTCTATAATTTCTCCTTTTTTATAATATGAAGTAAATGGACTTCTATTTGTTGTGACTTTTAAATTTGTAGTTTCACAATTGAATTTAGGATATTCATTTGTAATAAATATTCCAGGAACAAGTCCGATTTCTCCTAAAATTTGTGCTCCATTACAAATTCCAAGTACTGGTTTTTCTTCTTTGACAAGAGCTTTCACTCCATTAATGACTGGAGTAATTGAAGCTATTGCTCCTGCACGTAAATAATCTCCATATGAAAATCCTCCAGGAATTACTACTCCATCATAATCTGTTAAATCTTCATCTTTCCACCAGATATAAGATGGTTCTGCTCCAGCAAGTTTTAATGCATGATAAACATCCCTGTCACAATTAGATCCTGGAAATCTTATAACTCCTATTTTCATAGTATCCCTCAATATATTTTTTAAGACTTTTTAAAAGTCTTAAGTTTAACAGTCACCACATGCACTATTACGTGGAATAATTGTGATTTTATAGTTATGAATTACAGGATTACAAAGTAATCTTTGGCACATATCATCTACTTCTGATCTTATGGTTTCTCTATCTTCTCCTTCCATATCAAAAGTAATTGTATTAAGAGTTTTTGTATTGTTTACTTTATATCCAAGTAATCCAAGTGAGTTTTCAATTGTTTTTGCCTCTGGATTTAACATTCCATCCTTTAATGAAATTTTAACTTCAATATCAAATATCATTTCAATCACTCATTATTGTTTTTAAAGATTTATTTTTTTAAGTTTTATATAAAAATATTAGTTAAATTAATTTTTCTTTATCTTACTTATAGAACTTTAATTAAGTAGAATAAACTAATATTTTTTTTAGATTATATAATTCAATGTTTTCATAATTAATTAAGAATCTTACTGCTTATAGATTCTATTTTATCTTTATCATCTGAAAACTAATAATTTTATAAATTCCATTTTGCTTTGTCTTCATCTGTGATTAATCTGTTGAAAACTTCTTCATAAGCACTCATTACCTTATCATCTTGGCCTTTTCTAAATAATTCTTTATCTAACATGTCCATAGTTTCACTATCCCATAGTCTACAACTATCTGGACTAATTTCATCACCAAGAATTATTTTACCTTCTTTATCTTTACCAAATTCTATTTTGAAATCAACTAAGATAATACCTGCATCTAAAAACATTTTTTTCATAATCTCATTTATTTTAAGTGCAGTTTCTTTAATAAAGTCAAGTTCTTCTTGAGTTGCAAGGCCAATTGCTTTAGAAATAGAATCATTTATTGCAGGGTCATGGAATTCATCACTTTTAAAATCAGTTTGTATAATTGGTGGATTAAGTTTAGTTCCATCTTCAATAGGGAATGTTCTTACTAAACTTCCTGTTGCTATATTACGTACAATAACTTCAAGAGGAATCATATCAAGTTTTTTAACTATAAGGGTTCCTGGTTTTTGAAGTTCAATAAGTTGGGTATCTATGCCTTGTGATTCTAATACTTCAAATATTTTAGCAGTAATAATTGAATTATAATAACCTTTTTTTTCCATGGTTTCTTTTCTTGCACCATCACCTGCAGTCATATCATCTCTAAATTCGACTATTACATAATCATCATTGTCAGTTTCATAAACACTTTTAGCTTTTCCTGTATACATTAAATTAGTTTTTTCAGTCATTTTAATCCTCTAATATTTAATATAATATTAGCATAATCACTAAGTTTATAATATAAATAATAATTTATATTGTATTTTAATTTATTTTTAATAATAATTATATATTATGTTTTTTAGGAATTATTCTTAGTTTAAGTTAAATTTTAATCTTTCAGTTTTATTTTAAAAATTATATTTTTTCTTTTTTCATTTAATGTCTTAATTTTCATGATTTTTTGTTTAAAATTATTTTTTGATTTTGATAAACGAATTTAATAATGTTATTATATATTTATTTTAATTTTAACTCAAAATTTAAATACTATGATTTATTTATATTTATAGAAATAGTTTAACTTAATATATTAATGATGAAAAACTAATATAATATTACTATAAAAAATTTAGATTTAATAAATAATTATTTTATATAAAAAATTTTAAGTTAAACAATTATTTATTTTGATAAAAACGGAGATTAGTTGATATTATGTGCGGTATTGTCGGTTGTGTTTTAAAACATAAAAAAGCAGCACCAATATTATTAGATTGTATTTCTAAACTTGAATATAGAGGATATGATTCAGTAGGTATTGCTACAGAAAGTAATAAAATCTTTCTTAAAAAAGATAAAGGTAAAATTATTGATGTTAACACTAATCTTGATTTAGCTGATATGGAAGGTCAATGTGGTATTGCTCATGTACGTTGGGCAACTCATGGTGATCCTAATCGTGTAAATGCTCACCCCCATACTGATGAAATGGGCAATATAGCTGTTGTTCATAATGGAATTATTGAAAATTATGCTGAAATTAAAAAACAACTTATTAAAGAAGGGCATGTTTTTAAATCAGAAACTGATACAGAGGTTATTCCTCATTTACTTGAGAAATTCATGAAAGAAGGTTCTGACTTAGAGGAAGCTATGAGAAAAACTGTTAAAATTATTAAAGGTGCATATGCAATTGCAGCTATTTGTAGGGATGAACCTAATAAGGTTGTTGCAACTAGAAAAGATAGTCCTTTAATTGTTGGTATTGGGGATGATGAATATTTTGTTGCTAGTGATTCACCAGCTATTTTGAAATATGCTAGAGATATAATTTATCCTGAAAGGGGAGAATTTGTAATTTTAACAATGGATGGAGTAACTATTAAAGATGAAAATGGTAATATTATTGAGAAAAAGATAGAAACTATTAATTGGACTCCTGAAATGGCTGAAAAAGAAGGTTATGATTACTTTATGATTAAAGAGATTAATGAAGAATCTCGTGCTGTTAAAAATACATTAACTGAAAAAGATAATATTAAAAAAATAGTTGATGAAATTAAAGGTAAGGTTAATAGAATAGTGTTTGTTGCTTGTGGAACAAGTTATCATGCTTCACTTACTGGAAAATATTTAATTGAACAATTAGCAGGTATTCCAACAGATGTGCTTCTTGCGTCTGAATTTAAATATTCTGCAAATACTTTAAATGAAAACACTTTAGTTATTTTTATTTCTCAATCTGGTGAAACAGCAGATACACTTAAGGCACTTGATATTGCAAATGAAACTAGTAAAACTTTAGCTATTGTTAATGTTGCAGGATCCTCTGCTACTCGTAGGGCTCAATATGTAATACATACCCAAGCAGGACCTGAAATTGGGGTTGCAGCAACAAAAACTTATATTTCTCAATTAGTTTCAATTTACATCTTTGCAGCTCTTCTTTCAAATAATCAAGAGTTACTTAATGCAGTTGAAAAAGTACCTAAATATATAGATGAAGTTCTTGAAGATATTGATTCAATTAAAAAAATGTGTTCTAAATATAAATATGCTGATGATTTCTTCTATATTGGTAGAGGTTATGCATATCCTATAGCACTTGAAGGTGCATTGAAACTTAAAGAAATTACATATATTCATGGTGAAGGTTATGCCGCAGGCGAACTTAAGCATGGTCCTTTAGCATTAATTGATGAAGGAATTCCTGTTGTTGTAATTATACCTCCAGGGGATAATTATAAAAAAACTATGAGTAACCTTGAAGAAGTTAAGTCTCGTGGTGCTGATGTAATTGCAATAGGTGCTAAAGGAGATAGTTTATTAGAAGAAAAAGCAAATGATGTTTTCTTAATAAATGAGGATATTCAAGATATTATTTCACCTCTTGTATATACTATCCCATTACAATTATTATCATTTTACATGGCTTTAGAAAGAGGTTATGATCCAGATAAACCTAAAAACTTAGCTAAATGTGTTACTGTAGAATAAGAATGCATGCTTTAATTTAAAATATTTGTTAATATTTTATATTATTTATGTTTGATTTAATAGTATATTTTAAATATTAGAAAGATAATTATATATTGTATATTAATATATTTAGATTCTTAAAGTAGAATTTAAATTTTCTACTATTAGTAGAATTTTTTATTTTTTTATTTTTTATAGTTCCTTAGTGTAATGGTAATCATACGAGACCCTGGATCTTGTGATGGCGGTTCGACTCCGCCAGGAACTACTA
>JBJFGN010000009.1:0-6213 GCA_051892775.1 Methanobrevibacter sp.
ATTCTTATTAATCTATATATATATTAAATGTACTTAACTAATTCATGTTTTTTTTATTAAAATGTTTATATTTTAATCTTTATTTTATTATTAAATTATTCTTTAGAATATTTTTCAAGCGATTTTACTTGCATCATGCAAATATTTATATATGATTACAACATATATTTTACTTGCGCAATAAAATTATTTATTCGCGCAAGTAAAATTATATTACAAATTATTATTTTGGGGTTATTATTATGGATAATACTGAAAATGTAAATAAAATATTAAAAAGTCCTGAAAAATCAATTAGAAAATTTTCAGTAACTGTAATGTTTGCAATGGTATTCATGTTTGCATATAATATAGTTGATACGATTTTTGTCGGTGGCTTAGGTATAAATGCATTAACTGCAGTCGGATTTTTTACACCTTTGTTTATGGTAATAGTTGCTATAGGTCAAGGTATTGGAACTGGTGTTGGAACTAGTATTTCAAGATATATTGGAGAGAAAAATATTAAAGAAGCGAACAATGCCTCTTGGCATGGAATATTGATTATTGTGGTTTTATCACTTATATTTATCATATTAAATTTCTTTGGTCTTAAAGAAATTTTAATCTTTTTAGGTGCAAAATCTGTAATAAATCAGGCTATGGCATATGGTGGTATACAATGTGTGTTTTCTATAATATTTTTGCTTGACTTTATTTCTTCTAGCATATTAAGAGCTGAAGGTGATATGAAAAGATCAGTTATTATGATGGCTATTGGATGTGTATTAAATGGGTTTGGTGATTATGTATTTATATACATTTTAAATTGTGGAATAACAGGTGCAGCAATAAGTAGTATTTTAGCATCAGCAATAACAGCATCTGTAATGTTTTACTGGATACTTGTTAAAAAAGATACATATCTTAAAATGAGTTTATCTGACTTTAGATTTGAATCATCATTATTAAAAGAAATATTAAATGTTGGAGTTCCTGCTACTTTAGAGGGGGTAGTCATGGATGTTACTCAAGCAATTGTAAACTTTGTTTTAATGGTTGTTGGTGGTTCCATTGCAGTTGCAACATTTACTGCTGGATGGAAAATTGTAATGCTTGCAATGTTACCTGCTCTTGGTGTAGAAGCAGCAATTCTAACTGTTGCAGGTATGAATTTTGGTGCAGATAATCTAAGAAATATTAAAAATATCTATAATTATTCTTTAAAATTCTCTGTAGCTATTTCACTTGTAATTGGTGTATTATTATTTATATTTAGTAAAGATGTGTCATACTTCTTAGTAAATATGATACCTACACATGAGTTAATTAATAGCATTTCTACATTTATTAAAATACTTGTACCTGGTGTTATTGCAATACCTATTGGTCTATGTTCTACTGCAATGTTCCAAGCAAAAGGAAATGGTAAAATGAGTCTAATTCTTGTATTATTAAGAGACTTAATTTTATCATCTGTATTTGCTATTGTATTAGCATTCCCACTTCATATGGGATCTATTGGAGTATATATTGGATTATCTTTAGGATATATTGTATCTGCAATCATTAGCTTTTCAAGCTTTGAAGTATACTTTAAAAGATTAGTTAGGATTGAGAAGGATGAGGATAGTGTATTATGAAGTATACTTTAAAAATTTACTTATATTTGATAAATTTAGTTATAGATTGAACTATGCTTTAAAGTTTAGTTAGATTTGAAGATAAATTATCTTCCAATAACTAATCTTTATTTTTAATTAGGCTTTGTTTTTAATTTTTATAAATTTACTATATAATTTATTTAAATTTAAAAACAATGATTTTTAGAAAGTTAAATTTTTAAATAAATAATTTTTCGATATATATTTTTTAATAAATTTTTTAAAGAACTTAAGTTAATATTAATATGTATAAAAATTTTAAATATAAAAAAAATTATGTAAGTTGATTTTTATGGAAAGTCCAATAGAATATTTGTTAAATACTGATGTTGATAATCTTTCATTTGAATTTATTCTTTCTTCATTTCAGCGTGGAATGATGATTTTAATGACACATAAAATTATGGAATTAGGTATTGATTTTCCTCAAAATTACAGATACTTGGAATTTATAAAAGAGCATGATAATATTATCCAAAAAGATTTAGCTAATATTTTTAATATTAATCAAAGTACTGTTACTAGAAGTTTAAATGCTTTAGAAGATGAAGGTTTTATTGAAAGAGTGATGTTAGAAGGTAATAAAAAAAATAAGGTTGTTAAATTAACAGATAAAGGTGAAAATATTATAGAAGAAGTTGAATCCTATAAAAATAATATTGAAGAACAGATTTTTAAAGGATTTTCTCACGATGATATTCGAAAACTTAAATTGATGAATGTTGAACTTGCTAAAAGAACCTTTGTTTTAATTAATAAGTCTGATTTTTTTAGGAAATAATTAATTTTTTAAATTAATATTCTTAATTTTATTTAAATTTTATAATGGTATATATTAAAGATTTAACTATTAATTTAATATTTTAATAATAAAATAAGGATTTGGTATTTAAGTAAATATTTAATCTATTGATTATTCAGTTTCTAATAAATTTTTATTTATATTTTTTAGGGATTTTATTTAGTCTACTATTAAAACAATGGATTTTTATTTAAAAGAGTTAATTTACTCATCAAGAGTAAATTTTCTATCTCTTTTAATAAATCTGACTTTTGTTGGTCCAAATACAATACTTTTTTCCCAGCCTTTTTTTGTTTCAGGGAAATCTTCTCTATAATGTGCACCTCTACTTTCTCGTCTTAATATTGCTGATTTTACAACAAGTATTGCAACTTCACACATATTTATTGCTTCTAATGCATTTTGAAGGTCTTTATTGTAGTATTTTGTATCTTTAACATCCATATTTTGAAGTTCATTTTCTTTTAAATCAAGAAGACGTTTTAAACCTAAACGTAGATGGGTTTCATTACGTATGATAGATACATTTTCCCACATTATTTTTTTAATTTTATTTTTAACTTCTTTTGGTTTGATTTTACCTTTAGATATGAGGTTTTTAATACGATTTTCTTCTTCTTCTATTTCTTCTTCATTAATTTCATATTTTTCAATTTCAGATGCTATTGCAGCTGCTTTTCCCGCTCTTTTTCCAAATACTTGGGTATCTGCAAGTGCATTTCCACCTAAACGGTTAGCTCCATGAACTCCTCCTGCAGCTTCTCCACATGCATATAAACCTTCAACTGTAGACTTACAATCTTCATTTATAAATACTCCTCCCATAAAGTGATGAGCAGTAGGTGCAACTTCCATTGGCTCATTTTTAATATCCACACCAACATCTTTAAATTGTTCTACCATAGTTTCAAGTTTTTCATCAATGACATTATCATCAAGGTGACTAATATCAAGGTATACTCCACCATCTTCAGTACCTCTACCTTCGCGAATCTCATTATAAATTGATCTTGCAACTATATCACGTGTAGCAAGTTCCCCTCTATCATCATAATTGAACATGAATCTTTCATGATTTTTATTATAAAGTATTCCTCCTTCTCCACGTACTGCTTCTGTTACAAGAACTCCTGCTTTAGATTTTGGTTTAATCATACCTGTTGGGTGAAATTGAACTTCTTCCATATCAACTAGATTTGCTCCAGCATCCCATGCAAGTGCATATCCATCACCATTTTTTTGTACTGTATTTGAACTTACTGGATAAAGTTGTCCTGCACCACCACTTGCAATAATTACTTCTTTAGCTTGGAAAAATATTGTACTAGAATCTTTTAAATTAAATCCAATTGCACCTATAACTTTTGGAAAATCATCAGTGTTTTTTATTAATTTTGTAATCATAACCTCATCAATTGTTTCTATACCTAATTTAGTTACTTCTTCTTTAAGTGCAGTTATGATTTCATGGCCAGTTCTATCTCCTGAAAAACAAGTTCTTCTATATCTTTGACCACCAAATGGTCTTTGATTAAGTTTACCATTTTCTTGTCTATCAAAGAGGGCACCATAGTTTTCAAGATCTATTAATCTATCTGGTGCTTCATCAACAAGAATATTTACAAGTTTACTATCATTGAGATAACTTCCGCCTTTTAATGTATCTTCAAAATGTGCTTTTTTACTATCTTCAGAATCTACAAATCCAAAAGTGGCATTATAACCTCCTTCTGCCATTCCAGTACATCCTGATTTAAAAGATAATCCTTTTGAAACTATAATAGGTTTTAGTCCTTGTTTTTTAACCTCTATAGCCGCTCTAGATCCTGCTCCTCCAGAACCGATAATCAATACATCTGATTGAATAATTTTACTTTCCATAAATATTCCTCACTATAATAGAATAATCTTATAACTAGTCTTTTTGACTTTGTGATTTTTATTTAATATAATAATTTATAAGATTATTTAATATAATAAATTTATTTAAAATAAGTAATTTTTTATTTTTAAATATATATTTTAAAAATAGTTTTATTTTTATTTAAAATCTTTAAATATTAAAAGTTTAAAAAAAGATGTAAAATTAGATTTTTTATTTAAAAACCTAATTTTCATGGTTTAATCTATATTTTTTAATATCATCAATGGTTACAATAGGCATATCTCTTTCTTTAGAGAATTCAATAACATCAGGCATTCTTGCCATTGTACCATCTTCTTTTGTGATTTCACATAAAACACCGCATGGTGTAAGGTTTGCTAATTTCATCATATCTATGTTGGCTTCTGTATGGCCATCACGTTCTAGGACTCCTCCATTTTTAGCTCTAAGTGGAAAAACATGTCCTGGATGATGTAAATCTTCAGGTTTTGCACCGTTTTTAGATGCTGCTTTAACTGTGGTTACTCTATCTGCAGCACTTACACCAGTTGTAACACCTTTTGCAGCTTCAATACTTATAGTAAATGCTGTACCATAGGTGCTTGTATTGTCTTCAACCATTAATGGTAATTCTAATTCATCTGCTTTTTCATCACTCATACATAGGCAGACAATTCCACTACCTTCTCTTATTAAAAGAGCCATTTGTTCATTTGTAAGGTAATCTGAAGAGAAGAACATGTCTCCTTCATTTTCTCTATCTTCATCATCTGTTACTATAATGCCTTTACCTTGTTTAAGGTAGTCTATAGCAGTATTTACACGTTCTTCATATGTTCCTTTTAGCATACATTCTTGATTCATAGTAATCTCCTTAATTTTTAATAGTGTTCTAGATTTCTTAGAATCAGGGCAAAAAAAGATATCATACCTATAATTAACTAAATAATTATAATTTTCTGTATTCTCTTTCATCCGGACTTTCACCGTTGGTTTTGGACTTTAACCAAATCAACACTTTTGTGCTCGTGGACTTTTTAATGTTTTTATTAAATTACCACCAGTGGAGAATTTCACTCCGCCCTGAGAATAATTAATTTCTATTCACTATATGTTTTTATTTTCTACTAATATATAATTTTATATTATATCTTTTTGAGTTTATAAAAAATTAAGATTGTTTAATTATTTTAGTTATTTTTAAATACTGGATTTTTATAAATTTATATATTTAAATATGATTTTAACTATAATATATTATTAGAATTTTTTAAGTAAGAGGTATAACATGGAAATTAATGGTACTGTTACATCAGGTTTTGGAAAAGCTGCATATTTTTTAGGTCAAGATTTTTATAAGTCCCAGTTTAAAGCTAAATGTGGTTTTATTCCATATCCAGGCACTTTAAATCTTACAGTCCCTGAAGAAGATCTTGATAAAATTAATAATATAAAGAATAATTGTCGAAATGTAATAAAGTCTGATCAAGGGTTCGGTGGAGTTAAATATATTAAAGCAAAATTAGAAAATTCTGTTACTGGTGCTATTGTTTTTCCAGATAAAACAACACATGAAGAAAATTATTTAGAATTCATTGCTAAAGATAACCTTAGGAAAAAATTACATTTAAAGGATGGTAATAAAGTTTCTTTAGAAATTAATATTTAATTCTTTTTTACTTTATTTTTTTTATATTTTCTTTATTATTTTTTAACTTCTTTTATATATTTTTGTTATAAGTTATAAGTTATACTTAAAATTGGGTTTGTTGTTTTTTGATTTTTTGTTATAAGTTATAAGTTATATGTGGTGTCTAGTTTTGTTTATTGGTGTTTTTTTCTTATAAGTTATAAGTTATACTTAAAATTTGGTTTGTTTTTTT
>JBJFGN010000010.1:0-6212 GCA_051892775.1 Methanobrevibacter sp.
TTTATATTTTTATAGAGGGTTATTTTATTTAAATATTTAAGGGTATGTAAATATAAAATTAAGAGTTTATATTTTCTATTTAAATAAATTTTATTCTTAATAGCCTTCTATAAATATTGCAATTAAATTTATTATTTATTCGGTGAAAAATAATGTTTTCAGAAAAAATTCAAAATGCAAAAAGAGGATACACATATGACGACTTTCTTCTAATGCCTAATGCATCTCCTGTAGAGGCTAAACAGGTAGATACTAGTGTTAGATTAAGTGATAAAATAAAGCTTAATATTCCTATTATGAGTGCAGCAATGGATAATGTAACTGAATCTGAACTTGCAATTGCTCTTGCACAAGAAGGTGGAATTGGTGTTATTCATAGAAACAAAACATTAGAACAAGAAGTTGAAGAAGTTAAAAAAGTAAAAATGGCTGAAGACATTACTATTCGTGATGTGGTTACCATTACTCCTGATTCAACAGTTCATGAAGTTCAAAAACTTATGGATGATCAATCTATTAGTGGACTTCCTGTTATGGATGGTGATACCATTATTGGTATTATTAGTCGTAGGGATGTAAATCCACTAATGAAATCAGGTACTGATAGAAAAGTAAGTGATGTCATGACTTCAGATGTTGTCACTATTGATGAAAACACTTCTGCTGAAGAAGCTTTAGATATTGCATATGAAAATAAAGTTGAAAGACTTCCTGTTTTAAGTGACGGTAAACTTGTAGGTATTGTAACTATTCGTGATATTCTTAATCATAAAAAATACCCTAATGCTGCAAGAGATAAAGACGGAAACTTATTAGTGGCTGCTGCTGCAGGACCATTCGATCTTGAAAGGGCTATGGCTTTAGATGAAGCAGGTGCTGACATTGTTTCTATTGATTGTGCTCATGCCCATAATTTAAATGTAGTTAAATTTGTCAAAACCATGAAAGAAAATATTGATGCAGAATTATGTGTAGGTAATATTGCTACTGCTGAAGCTGCTGAGGATTTAATTGCACAAGGTGCAGATGCACTTAAAGTAGGTATTGGTCCAGGTTCTATTTGCACTACCCGGATTGTAGCTGGTGTAGGTGTACCTCAACTTACCGCTGTTTCAGATGTTGCTGATGTTGCTAAAGATTATGGAATTCCTGTTATTGCTGATGGTGGATTAAGATATTCTGGTGATATTGCTAAAGCTATTGGTGCAGGTGCAGATTGTGTAATGCTTGGTAAATTACTTGCAGGAACCTATGAATCTCCTGGAGAACTCACTGTCATGAATGGTAAAAAATATAAATCTTACCGTGGAATGGGTTCAATGGGTGCTATGACTGGTGGTTTCGGTGGAGGAGCTGATAGATACTTCCAAGAAGTCAAAGGAAATATGAAACACACAAAATTGGTTCCTGAAGGAGTTGAGGGTGTAGTTCCTTATAAAGGTACTGTATCTGATGTTATCTTCCAATTAGTTGGTGGTTTAAAAGCATCTATGGGTTATTGTGGTGCTAAAGATATTGATACTATGAAAAAAGTTGCAAGATTCGTAAGAATTACTCAAAGCGGTATTAAAGAATCACACCCACATGATCTTATAATTACTAATGAAAGTCCTAATTATCCAAATCTTGAATAATTCACTTTCTTTAACTTTTTTTATATTTATTGATAGTTTAAGAACTATTTTTTTTTAGATGTTGTTTTTTTATTGTCTTTAGGTGCTATTTTTTTATTTTTTTTAGATGTTGTTTTTTTATTTTTTAATTTTTCTAAAAGATATTTTTTTAAAGAGAATAAATATCTTAAATTTAAGTGGTTTTAATGAAACTATTTGTTAATTTAAAATATTTAATATTTAATTAGATTTTAGTAATTGGTTTATATTTTATTGACTTTTTTATTAATTTAAAAATGCTTAATAATTTTTTTTTTAAAAAATTATTTATAATAATTAATATATCTAATTAAACAAATACTATAATAATTATTTAAATGGGTATTAAAATGAAGTCTTGCATATTATTATGTGGTGGAAAAAGTAAAAGAATGGGTCAAGATAAAGGGTCTATGAGGATTCATAAAAAACCTATGATAATACATATACTTGAATCATTAAATAATGAAATAGATGAACTTGTAATTGTTTTAAATGATGAAAAACGTATTAAACAATATAAACGATTAATTAGACAGAAAGATTACAATTATAAAATATATTTTACAACAGATGAAATACCTGATAAAGGACCACTTGTAGGTATCATGACTGGATTAAAACATATTCACTCCGATTATGCTCTTGTACTTCCTTGTGATTCACCATATATTGAAACCGATTTTGTATATACAATGTTTGATACTCTTGAAATTTTGATTGATACAAAAGATGAAGAAATCAATGCGGTTGTTCCATATCATTTAGGACCAAGGGATGCAGAAACAATTAAAAAAGCAGAACCATTGCATTCTATATATAACAAAAATTTTATTCCTATTATAGAAGAATATATAAAAAGGGATATTTTAAGGGTAAGAGTAATAATGAGAAATCATAAGTGTTACTATATTCCTATTGATAATCATTTGATTAATGAAATTAATTTTAGAAATTATAACAGACCTACAGATATTGATAATTAATTTTTAATATTTTCAGCAATCGTTAAATTTCTTTAAAATTTAATATAGAATTCACTAACTTAATTATATTTGCTTTTGAAAGTTTTAAGTTTGGGGTTTGTGTCTTTTTATATTTTGTTTTTAAGTATTTTTTTGAAAGTTTTAAGTTTTAGTTCGGAAATTTTAAATGTAAAAAATAAAACAAAAATATAATAAGCTTAAATAGAAAAAATTAAAAATCAAAACTTAAAATTTTAATAAAAAAGATATAAACCTATAAATTTTAATTTTAGAAATTTAAAACATTTAAAAAAGTGTATAAATCATTGAAAATTTAATAAAAGAATAAAAATATTTTTAAACTAAAAAATATATAGTATATTGTAGCAAAACATATTGGAGTTAAAACTATGAAATGTAATAGTTGTATTTTTAGAAAAATAATAAAAAATGGAAATAAAACACAGCAAATTTGTGGATATACTGGAATCCAAATTGACCCTGTTTATTCTTGTGAAAATTGGCAATTAAAACCACGCCATAAATCTAGATTACAAAAAAATACAAGAAAAACTTTCAGAGACTATTAAATAAGTAATTTTTATATTACTTATCTAATTTTTTAAAAGCTATTTTTAACTAAATTTACAAAATTCCAATACTTTTTTTATTAGACTGAGGATATTATAATGATAATTATTGCTATAACTGGTGCAAGTGGTGTTACTTTAGGATATCGACTATTACATGTTTTAAAAGATTTAAATATAGAAACTGGTTTATTAATTAGTGATGCTGCTAAAACAATAATTGATTATGAATTGAATGAGCCTGTGGAAAATATTATTAAACTATCGGATAATTATTATGAAACTGATGATCTTACTGCCAGTATAAACAGCGGTTCATTTAAATTTGATTCATTAGTTATTATACCATGTTCTATGAAAACTTTATCTGCAATTGCAAATGGATATGCGGGAAATTCAATTACAAGGGCTGCAGATGTTGCATTAAAGGAAAGACGTAAACTCATTATGGTTCCTCGTGAAACACCACTTAGAACAGTTCATCTAGAAAACATGACTAAATTATCCAAGGAAGGTGCAATTATATTACCTCCAAATCCCGGATTTTATTCTAATCCTAAAACTGCTGATGATATTGTAGATTTTATAGTTGGCAAAGTCTTAGATTCACTTGGAATTAATAATAATCTATATAAAAGATGGGAATAAATTCTATAAAAAACAAAAATTATAAGGTTTATTAAATTATATTAAAATTCAATCATGATTAAGAAGTGAAAAATAATGTTTGAAGATTCAGATTTCATTAAAAATTGCGAAGTTCCAGGTCCAACAAAAGAAGTAATAAGGGCATTACTTGTTTATGAAGCAGATATTAAAAATGATGATGTAGTCGTTGACATCGGTTGTGGAACTGGTGGGTTAACCGTTGAATTTGCATCAAGAGCAAAACAAGTTTATTCAATTGATAAGAATCCTAATGCAATAGAAGTTACAAAAGCAAATTTAAATAAATTATTAAAAACTGAAGAAAATGTAAATTTAATTAATGATGATGCAGTAGATGCTCTTGAGAATATTGATAATATAGATATTGCAATAGTTGGAGGGAGTGGAAAAGAACTTTATTCAATATTGAATTTAATTGATGAAAGATTAAATTCAAAAGGAAGAATTTTTATCACTGCAATACTTCTGGACACTAAAGTTGAAGCAATTGGTATATTAAAAGAATTAGGTTATAATCCAAAAATTGTGGAAGTTAATGTTTCTAAAGGAAGAGTCTTAGATCGTGGAACTCTTATGAAGGCTGAAAATCCAATAAGCATTATTTCAGCACATAAACATTAATTATTTTTTTTAACTCTGTTTAAAACTTATTTTATTTAAAATTTTAATTTTCTAAAAAAAAACACTTATTTCTAAATTTAAAATAAATTATACCTTAGCTTAAAAGGATTTCAACAAGGCCATTTTTTGTATGAACTTATTTAATTGTATTGGTGGCTTTAAACTAATAATTTAATTTATTATAATAATTTTTGTTGATCGAAATGTGTTGCAGTAGGTATTTTATCTGTAAATTCTGGAAGATCAATATAACTTTCAATTTCCACTTTTTTAAGTTCTTCTTTATTTTCTTTAGGTGCATACAATGCAATATCCGGGTAATTAAACCTTGCTTTATTTAGTGCTTGAACAATTGATGATACTTCATTTAAATGATATAAATCATCCCCAATTGCAATTTGTGTTTTCATTTCATCAAATTTAGGGTATTCTGGTAAATCTATAAAAATATAATTCTTGTCTATATTATAATCTTCAGCAATTTCCCCTTCTGCTTTTCTTAGATCTTTTTCTTTAATTTTAAATATGTCATTAGGTTTTTGGAATCTGTTTAATTTAATGGTTTTAATTCTTTTGAATATCTGTCTATTTTCTAATCTTTGTATTATGTCTTTAGTAAATTCATTTTCACTATTTTTACATCTCCAAATCATTTCATTATCATCATAAATACTAAGTTTTCTAGGGTTTATATTATTGGTTTCAATAAACTTACTTAGTGCTCTTCTAAACATTGCATTTATTATTCTTGTTGTGTGATGTTGATATACACTTGGATACATAAAATATCTTGCTACAAGCATTGACTCTGCAGCTTGAACACCCTTAATATCTAGTACTAAATACTTTTCTAGTTTTAGATTTGTAATTATTCTATCTACATCAATTACACCATAAGCTACACCAGTATAATGTGAATCACGTATTAAATAATCCATTCTATCTACATCTAGTTCACCAGATATAATCGGTCCAAGTTTACCTTTACCATTAATAATATCTACAATTTTATCCAGATTATAATTTTCACTAAGTTTAGTTGATATTGATGTATTTTTAATAACGAATTCTGTAAGTTCCTCATGTTTTACATCCATCACTGATTCAGAAACATGGGAGAATGGTCCATGGCCTATATCATGTAACATTCCTGAAAGTCTTACAAGTTGTATTTCATCATCTGTTAAATTAAGTTCCTTTCCAAGTAGTGAAGCAAGATACATTGTACCTATGCAATGTTCAAAGCGTGAATGATTTGCACCAGGGTAAATTAATGATGTAAATCCTAATTGTTTTATACGTCTAAGTCTCTGAAATTGAGGATAATCCATAATTTCCTTTTCGAGTTCAGTTATTGGAAGATCTCCATGAATACTGTCTCTAATAAATTTATTATATTTTAACATTAAAACCACATTGAAAATTTATAAAAATTTTATTGGAATATTTTTTTAAAGTTAATGACTTTAATTTTGAAATTATTATTTAATTATTAGAATTTATTTAATTTTTAGTTCTTACAATATTTATTTTATTTAATTTCTAATTCCAATATCCTATTTAAATTTTTATTTTACCTTTTCAAATAAAATTTAAATTAATTTTTTAATATTTAATTAATTAAAATTTTAATTATAAACCACATTTATTTTTTAATTTAAATCACTAAATTCAGCTCTTGATTTTTAGTTTATATATGTTAATAAATAAACATA
>JBJFGN010000011.1:0-6069 GCA_051892775.1 Methanobrevibacter sp.
TTTTTTTAATATCTGCTTCTTATTTATTGGCTTTATTTAAGTAATATTTTAAAGATTTTATGTTTTATACTTATTTTTTCTATTTAGACATCATTATTACAATATAATAATAAACTTATATATCAAAATGACTATACTATTAATTAAATTAATATTTTTTGTTAATTGGATTTAGGGGGATATGTATTTAATATTTATTTGTATATCATTTTTTTACTATTTTGGATTATCATTAAGTGATTTGATTTAATAGTAGTTATACATTGGCTCCCTAGTTTTAAAATTTGAAGAAGTAATTTTCTTAAATAATGTGATGTTGTTGGTATTATGGAAGATGTTGGAAATAGACGTTTAAAGGAATTAATAAAAATCGATCCTCGAAATTTAAAGTCTCGTCAGAGGGATGAACTTTTTGATGAACTAAAGAAATCTTTTTTATTTTTACCAGTTGCAATTACATCAAATAGTTTTGATAGTAACAATGTGAAAGTTGGTGAGTCTGTGACAATGAAGGAGCCATTACGTTTTAAACCATTAACTTTCACTGATGGGGTAGGGGAACATTTATTTGTATTTACTGATAAGGATGAAATTGAAAATGAGAAAGTTGAAACTGACATGATAATAATGGCTGCCTCTGATATTGCAGAAAATTTTAAAGATGCTGGCTATTATGATATTGTTTTAAATCCATTTTCTAAAGAATCCTTCGGTTTGAAATTTGAATCATTTCTTGAATTATTTGCTCTTGATAAATTGATTGATGAAATAGATTTTAAAGATTTTTTTGCAGATGCGAAACCTTTAGAGGAGAATACTGTTGTATTCTTACGTGAGGATGAACCTTTAATGAAAGAAAAAGCAGTTAATGGTATTTACTCAATGGATTTACCTTTCAAGGCAAGTTTGGATCCTAATTTTAACTCTGATTATGAGTATTTAAATGTATTATTACTTGATAAGGGTACAAGGATTTATTATTTAGGCGGTATTGTAGATCCTGAAACCAATTATGATATATTGTTAGAACCAGAAACTGAATTTAAATTTATAAGAAATGAAGATGAAAAGACTTTTGTGTGGTTATGTGTTAATCAGAAATTCTATGACGATTAAATAGATTTTAAAATAGATATAAAATAATTAGATTATGAAGTTAATATCAAATATTGGGATATGATTTTTTTAAATTTTATTTTCCTAATATTTGATGCTTTAAAAACAGTTATTTTGAATACATTATTAAATTTATAAAATAATTAAAATATTAAAATTTAATTTTTAATATTATTAATTTTATTTTTTCTATTCTATTCCACATGCACTTTCGTAGTCACCGTTAATTGCACCTTTAATTGCTTCTACAATACAATTGGAATTCCATCCAACAAGCGTTGTTGCAACAGCTTCAAGGTTTTCAGGAACTTCCTCCATACCATATGGTCTTACAAGAACTATTGGAATATCAAAGTGTTTTGCAGCAGTTATGATATCGTCAATTTCTTCCTTGTTACTGTTATATGTTCCGGAAAGTACTATAATTGCATCTATTTTATTAAAGAAACTTTCAGGTAAATGTGAATAGGATGCCGCTACAGATTCTTTCCATAGAAAATCTCCTTTTTTGTATAATTTATCAATAAATGTATTATAATCCTCTTCATGATTTTTTCCACGTGTAATTAGAAGATTATATATTTTATCGTCTTGTTCTTCTTCAAACATTATTTTTCACCTCAGTTTTGAAGATTTTTTAATATTTTTAGTAATTGCTATAATTTTATTAGTTTACAATATATATTTTTTATCTTTGATATTTCTATAAATTGTTACTATAAAATGATTATATTGTGTTAATTTTTTCTTAGTGTATTGTCGTGAATTTTTATTTTTTCTATTTTTTTCTTGGTATACTGAGTCATGAATTTGTATTATTCTATTTTTTTTCTTATTATGCTCTCAGAAATTTATATTATGTTATTTTTTCTTAGTATATTAACAAAAAAGTATTGAATTGATATAGTTTGGTTATTTTATAAATTAACTTCTGAAGTTTATTTCAATGTTTAATTATTAGAAACTTCATATTATTTTTTAAATCTTTCTTAAAATTCAGTATAATAATTTATACTATACGAAAAATTTATTAAATAATTAAAATAAATTAAAAAATTCATATATAAAAATTTATAAAGAATTTCTTATAAAATTAATAACAGTAGGTCTTATTTACTTAATTTATAGAAAATAATTATTTGCTGTTTATAATGTATAATCTTTGCTTTAAAGTTTTAAATAAGAATTTAAATGCTTTATTAGAAGATTAATTTATAAAAACTGATATTAATTAAATAAGATTTTAGAATATAAAAAGAAGGGATTAAAAACATGAGAGCAGCTGTTATTGGACTTGGTGTTGAAGGTAAAAAAGCTTCAAAATCATTACTTGACCATGGATGGTCTGTTTATGCATCAGATTTACAGACAGATATTAATTTAAACGATTTAAACATGCCTATTACAGATATTAATGTTACACCAGATAATACTGAACAAATATCCATCGTTGCAAATAATATTACAATAGATTTAGGTTCTAATGATATTAATAAGATTAAATCAAGTGATGCTATTGTTTTAAGTCCTAGTATGTGGAATAGTAAGTTTGCTAATGAATTTAAACTATCTGGTAAATTACTTCAGGATGTTTTAAATAAACATAGGAAAATATTTACAATTGGAGTTACTGGAACTAACGGTAAAACAACCTCAGTATATATGATTAAGGCAATACTTGAATCTTATGGTAAAAAAGTTTTAGTTGGTGGAAATGCCGGTGGAGGTTTCAATGGATATTATGATATTATACTTGAGGCAGAAGAAAATGATTATGATGTAATTCTTATTGAAGTATGTGATATGACTTTAAGTTTCTGTGATTATTGCTTTAACTTTGACATGCTTGCTTTGACCAATATGGGCAATGATCATATGGATGTTCATGGAAGTATGGAAAACTATAAAGATTCTTTGGTTAAAATATTCAAGAATAAGAAAGTCATAGTATCTGAAAATCAAGATTACCTTGATGAATTTAGCAAATCCGCAAGTAAATTAATTAAATTTGAACCTTCTAATTATGATTTAAAACTTGTAGGTAAATTCAATAAACTTAATGCAGGCCTTGCCACTGCTGTTGCTGAACAGGTAGGTGTTCCTAAAGAGATTATTAAAGATACTTTAGAGAATTTCGAGGCAGTGGAAGGTAGACTTAAAATTATTAAGTTGTATGATTCAGATATTTATATTGGTAAAACAGATAATTCTGATGCAGTTAAAACCATTTTTGATGAAGTTTATTTCCCCGTTGCATTTTTAGGAACTCCAAGACCTAATGAAGAACATAGGCTAGATATTATAGATGAGGTAGTTGCCCATAATCCTGAAGTCATTATCGTATTTCCAGGTTTAGCTAATACCATTGGTATGGCTTTAAATAGATTAAGTAAACTTCATTACACTGGAAAAGTTGATGTTGCACATAATCTTGATGAATTGATTGGTTTTGTTGCAGAATATGCCCATGATAAACCTATATTTATTGGTGGCAATGGTCAAACAATAATTATTACTATTCAGGAAAGATTAGAAGAGTTATGTAAAGTTTGTAATTGAATTTAGTTACTCATATTAAAAAATTAATATTTTAGTATTTATTTTTTAAGTATTTATTGTATTTACTTTGTTTATGGGTATTTGATGTTGGTATTAAGTATCTTGCTTTGTTATCTGTATTTTAATGCTCTGGGATTTTATGGGTATTTGATGTTTGGTGTATGATTTAAGTATTTTACTTATTAAAATAATTTAATATAATGTTTGAATTTTATTTGAATTTCTATTATGATTAACTATATAGGTTAATTTAAGGATTTTTTTAATTTATTTAAATCATTTGGGTAAATATTAAATACTTATTAATTTAAAATGTTTATTTAATAAATTTAAATATGATTTTTCTAATTTAATTTAGAACTTTTAAAAATCTAAATTGGATTTAATATTCATAACCTATGAATATTGATTTCTTATCTTATTAAATATGAAAATAGTATTAATATTCTTTAATTATTACTTAGACTCTAATTAAAACTCATTATTTTTAGTTTAGAATCTATTGCTTGTAATTAAATTATTATTCTTGATTTAGGATACAATTTAAGTTTATAATTTGGGATATATACTAAAATCCTAATTTGGAATTTAATATTTTTAATAAGATATATTTTTTAAATAATAAGGTTGTAATTTAATGGATAAAGAAGAATTTATGAACAGTCTCTCTGAGGGAGTAGTTGTTTTAGGTGGTTGTGGAACTGTTGGTAGTTTAATTGCACGTATATTAGCTTGTCATAATATAGATGTTACTATTATTGATTCAGCTCCAGATAGTTATTTAACTCCAATATTTAAGAAAGAAGGAATACATTTAAAATTAGGTGAGGAATTGGATAATGATTCATTTAAAGGTAAATCAGCAATATTTGTAGCTCCTAGTTTACTTAAAAATGATTATTTTACAACAAAACTTCACAATTTTAATAAGAAAAATTTACCGGTATATTCAATTGAGGAAATACTTGAATTCTTCTTACCTAATAAACCTGTTATAGGTGTTACAGGAACCAATGGTAAGACTACCACTACCCATACTATTAAACATATATTTAAGATTAATAATTATAAAGTTCCTGAACATGGTTTACGTATTCAGGGAAATAGTGAATTCATACCTGCATTGCAGTCACGTTTAGAAGGGGATTTGGCAGTACTTGAAATAGGTACTTTTGGTAGAAAAGGTGAAATCAAACGTTCCGCTACAAATTCTCATGTAAATATGGGGGTAATTACCAATATTACACGTGATCATTTAAATAATGGTAGCTTTGAGGATTATATCAATTGTAAAAAGGAAATGGTTGAGGTAGCAGATACTTTAATATTGGATGGTGACGATCCATTACTTTATGCAATTGGAAGCAAACATCCAGAGAAAAAAATACACTACTTCGGTATAAAAGATAGGGACAATGAATTATTTAAATCCAAATATAATAATAGACATTGTCCTTCATGTGGCAAACTATTAAATTATAATGTGAGTTATTTAAGAAATCTTGGAGAATATGAATGTGAATGTGGATTTAAAAATCCTAAATTAGATGTTTATGCAACTAATATTCGTATTATAAAAGAGGGAAACACCACTAAAACTAAATATACTATACATTTTGATGATGAAACAAGGGACATTACCCTTAAAAACAGTGGAATACATAATGTTTATAATTCTCTTGGTTCAGCATGCGCCGCATGGGTACAAGGTTTAGATATTAATAGTATTGTAAAAGGTCTTGAATCATTTGGCGGTGTGCCTGGTAGATTGGAATACATCCATAGTAATCCTACAATGATTATGGACTATGCTCATAATCCGGCAGGTGTTGAAACTACTTTAAACACTGTTTTAAAACTTAAAACAGAACATAATAGGATCATTGTCCTTAATACAATATCTTCTGAAAGTGGTAAAGAGGGGGATATTGATATTGCAAAATTATTATCTGATGCAGATGTTGTCATTCCAGTTTCAACTGCTTCTGGTAAAGTGGCCGACTTTGTCAATACCAATGTTGTTCCAATAAGGTCTAACATCAAGTTTAATAAAACTGGAACTACCGGTTCTTCACCAGAACAAGTTAGGGAAGGTATCCGTCTTGCTCTTAAAATTGCTGAAGATAATGATATTATATTATCTATTGGTGAGGCAGGAGTTAAATATTCTAAACCTGCTTTAAATAAAATATTATTTGAAAATGTTAAAAAACAATAGTTTTTTAATTTTTACTTTTTTTACTAGACTATCTTATTTTAATGGAAGTTACTGTTTTACATAATTTAAATTTAGATAATCAGTCTGATGATTTAAGTATCTTATTAGGTTAATATTGTGCATGGTTTAATTTTGGTGTAGGATTGGGTTTGTCTTAGATTGTATGTATGGTTAAT
>JBJFGN010000012.1:0-29191 GCA_051892775.1 Methanobrevibacter sp.
AATTTACTTTAAATAATCTCAAATATGTAGAAATATTAAAAAAGAACAAATATAAGTAATTTTATATTGATTTTTAAAATATTAAAACATGAAATATTATTTATTTAAAAGAATATAAAAAACCAACGATTTATAATAGCATATTGACATTATATGAAATATATCGAATTATTAAAAAATTTTTAAAATATAGTAAAAAATAGAAAATAACAAATATAGTTAATAAATAAAAATTACCAATTACCCTATTTTAAACTAGTTAACGAATAAAAATTATCATTTACAGTAATTTAAAACAAAAATACAAATATTTCACAAAGAAAAATTAATAAATTAAGGATATAAATTTGAAAATTAAATTTCAACAGAAGATAAAATAAATAAATTAAATAATTAGATTTCAAAACAATGAATAATAAGATTAAACTAGAACATAAACATATTAGATGACATCACTAGCCAAATTTCTACCTAAAATATATGCTTCATTAAGATCATTTGGAAATTGGCTTAATTTCTGTTTTAATTTTTCTTTTTCATCAAAAAGAGAATTTTCAAACTTGGAATAATCTTTAAATTGATAAGTATCAAAAATCTTTAAAGAATAAACTTTTGAAAAAATTCGTGAAATAAATGATTCCATACTATTTAACGTATACTTAAGAGTATAATTATCATAATCTTCTTTTTTAATATTCATAGTATAAATACAAGCAATAGGTAATCTATTTTCTGCTAAAGTGGAATGATTTTTATCATAAACCAAATATTGAAATATTAAACGCTCAAGAAAAGACCTCATTTCACCAGTAACATCCATAAGATAAATAGGGCTTCCAAGAACCATTGCATCAGCAGATTCTAAATCCTTTAAAATTCCATACAAATCATCTTTAATAATACAATGACCATAACTTTTACCATTTAAACGTTTACATGAAAAACAACTTCTACATCCAGTGAAATTTAAACTATATAAATTAATGAAATTTAATTCAATATTTTCATTAGGAAGTTCTTCATGCACTTTATCATAAAAACCAGATTCTACTTTTTTTAAAATTTGAGAGGTATTGCGCTCTTTCCTAGGGCTACCATTGATTGCATAAAATTTCATTTAAATCACAAATAAAATGATACAAAAAATAAGAAATAGATAAAAATTAGTTAAATTAAAATAAATTAACTAATAATTAAAATTTATTCATCTAAAGATTTACAAACTTCAACGGCTTTTTCAGCAGCTTTTTCCATAGAAGTTTCAAAAGGAATTCCTGCCTCTTTAAGAATCTTTTGACCTTCTTCTTCATTAGTACCAGTAAGTCTAATTACAATAGGAATATTTCTTTTGCTTATTTTAAGTGCATCAATTACTCCTTTTGCAACATCATCAGCACGAGTGATTCCACCTAAAACATTTAAAAATACAGTTTTTACTGGCGGATAATTTAAAACCAAATTTAAAGCCTTTTTAATAGTTTCTTCAGAAGATCCACCACCAATATCTAAGAAAGTTGCTGGTTTTCCACCATATAAATTAATCATATCCATAGCAGTTAATGTTAAACCTGCACCATTACCTAAAACTGCAATATCCCCATCCAATTTAACAAAACTAAATTGTTTAGGTTCATGACCAGTTAAATCAAGCAATTCTTTATGTCTAAATGCAGCATCATTTTCAACAATGAGTTTTGCATCTGCAGCATATAATCCATCTGGAGTAAGTACCAATGGATTAACTTCAACAATTTCTGCATCATATTTCTGGAAAATATTATAAAGTTTAAATATGGTGTTTCCAACATCAGATACAAGGCTAGATTTTACACCCATTTTACGTGCTATTTCACGTGCCTCATAAGGTAAAAATTCATCTAAAGGATTCACATAATATTTGATAATCTTTTCTGGATTAGTTTTAGCAAGGTTTTCAATTTCTACACCACCTTCAGCAGAAGCCATAATTAAAGGTTTTTTAACATTTCTATCATAAGATACACTAATATAGAATTCTTTTTCAATATCTGCTTTTTCTTCAATTAAAAGGTGTTTGACTCTTACTCCTTTAATTTTAGAGTTTAAAAGTTCATCAGCTAAGGTATATACTTCACCGGGAGCATCTGCAAATTGAATTCCTCCAGCTTTACCTCTTCCACCAACTAAAACTTGTGCTTTTAATGCAACAGGTCCGCCTAATTCAGTTGCAACTTCTACAGCCTCTTCTGGAGTATAAGCTACTTGACCTCTAAGAATTCTTATTCCATTATCCTTAAATAATTTCTTTGCAACATGTTCAAAAAATTTCATTCTAACACCTTCTTAAGCTTCTTCTACAATTTCCAATCCTGCTTCAAAAGCATTAATATTTTTATTTTCAGTACCTTTAGGAACACTATCTAAAATTGAATTACGTGCAGCTTCTTCAGATACAATTCCAGTTGCTTTTGTAATAGCACCAACCATTACAATATTTGCTACAATTTTAAGATGGATTTCATTTACTGCAGTAGCAGTAGCTTTAGCATGATATACAGTGAGATTTCTTTCCTTAATAAAATCTTTAATATCTTCTTCTTGAACCATATCTGGATCAATAATTAATGTTGCCCCTTGTTTTAAATCAACCATATATTTAATTAAAGCTTCATGAGACATAGCAACTAAAATATCTGGACTTTCAACCTTAGGATAATCAATTTCTTCATCACTGATAACAACATCACATTTTGAAGCTCCCCCACGAGCTTCAGGACCATAAGATTGAGTTTGAACTGCATTAATATTATCAAATAAAGAAGCGGCTTTACCTATGATAATACCTGCTAAAATAACTCCTTGACCTCCAAAACCTGCTATTCTAATTTCTTTTCTCATCATATCATCTCTTATAATTTATTTACTCTTTGTTCTCACTAAAGTCTTTTAAGAAAGCAGAACGTCTAAGAGTTTTATCACCATAATTTTCTTTAGATAATTCTTGAAGATTGTCTGTAAATTCTGGAGCACTTTTATCAACAAATTCACCGACAATAATTTTATCAGCAAGTTCATGTTCACTCATCAATTTAGTATTATTAATATAAATTGTAGAGTTTTTAATATGATCCATCATTTTAACTGGAGTTTTCATTTTATTTTTTCTACCAAAGTAAGTAGGACATTGGGATACAATTTCAATAAATGAAAATCCTTTATTTTTAAGACCTTTTTCAATAGATTTAGCTGCACTTTCTACTTGTACAGTAGTCCATCTTGCAACATAAGTTGCACCGGCTGCTGCTACAAGTTCAGCTAAATGGAATGGTTTGTCCCTATTACCATATGGAGCAGTTGAACCATAACTTCCCTTAGGAGAAGTTGGACTAATTTGACCACCAGTCATTCCATAAATATTATTATTAATACAAATAACAGTAAGATTAATATTTCTTCTTGCAGCATGAATTAAATGGTTTCCACCAATAGAAGCACAATCTCCATCACCAGTAAATACAACAACATCCAAATCAGGATTGGAAACTTTAAGACCAGTTGCGAAACTTAATGCTCTACCATGAGTAGTATGTAATGAATCACACTTTATATAACCTGGAATCCTTGAAGAACATCCAATTCCAGAAACCATAGCAACATTATCAAAATCAATATTTGCTTCCTCCATACCTTTAAAGAAAGTATTAATAATTGTACCATTACCACAGCCTGGACAGAATATATGAGGTAATCTATCTTCCCTTAAATATTTAATAAAAGGAGCTTTAGTTCTTTTTGGTTTTTCAAAGTCATCGTCTATAGTATATTCATCTATTTCATCAACCATCTTAATTACCTCCTACAGATTTAATTGCAGATAAAACTTCACTAGGTTTATGAAGTTCTCCTCCAATTTTACTTAATAAATGTATCTTAGCATCACCTGCAGATACTCTTTCAACTTCATGAACCATTTGTCCTAAGTTCATTTCAGGAACGATTATATCATTTGCAGATTCACATACTGTTTTAACATCATCATCAGGGAATGGCCATGGAGTGTTAATTTTTAAATAACCTGCTTTAATTCCGTCTTTACGAGCTTCTTTTACAGCAGTTGTAACAGACCTTACAGGAGCACCATAACAAACAACAATTACATCAGCATCGTCAGTGAATTCAGATTTCACACTGGTAATTTTTTCCCTATTTTTAAGTATTTTATTGCATAATCTTTTAACTAAAACTGCATGTGTTTTAGGGTTATTAGTATCGGGATAACCAATTTCATTGTGAGTTAAACCAGAAACATGAACTTTATAACCATCACCAAATGCAGGCATTGGATTGGTTGCATTTTTTCTATTTTTAAATGGTAAAAATTCATCAGGACTCATAGTAGGTTCTTTTCTTGCAACTAAATCAACTTTACTTGGTATTGATATTTTTTCCCTCATATGTCCAATTGATTCTTCAGTCATTAAAAATACAGGCACTCTGTATTTTTCAGATAAATTAAATGCTTTAATTGTAAAGTCAAAATATTCCTGAACTGAAGATGGTGAAAGTGCAATAGGCTCATAATCACCATGAGAACCCCAACGAACTTGCATCATATCACTTTGACTTGCCATAGTAGGTTGTCCAGTAGAAGGAGAACCTCTTTGAACATTTACAATAACAAGTGGTGTTTCAGTCATGAAAGCATAACCTAAATTTTCTTGCATTAGAGAAATACCTGGACCACTAGTTGCAGTCATAGCTTTAGAACCACCCCAACTAGCACCAATAACTGCACCCATAGAAGAAATTTCATCTTCCATTTGTACAAATGAACCCCCATATTTTGGAAGTAAACGAGCTAAATTCTCAGCTACTTCAGTAGAAGGAGTAATAGGATAACCAGCAAAGAACCTACACCCTGCTTTTATAGCACCAAGTGCACAAGCTTCATTACCTTGAATAAATAATTTTTCTACCATTTTAATAACCTCTCTTTTTGTAGAATATTAATAATTAAATTATAGTTTATAAAAAAACAATTTAACATTATAAATCATGATATTTTAAATCTTTCTATACTTTCAAATCTTATAATTTAAGCTTACAAATTAAACCATAAAAAAATAAGATTTCAATAAAAAAACATTCACATATAAAATTAATAATAAATTTAACTTTTAATTTTTGAGAAATTAGGATTAAATGCATACTTATTATCTTTTAACCACCAATTTTTCTCAATATTAACTAAGATTGCTTGGTCAGGACATAATAATTCACATTCCCCACAATTTAAACAATCATTTTCATTAGTTGGAATAGGTAAAAAGACTCCTTTTTTGTTTGCTTTCTTAGCAACTGTAAAAACATGTGCATTACAAGTATTTACACATAATAAACATCCTTTACACAAATCAGGATCTATATAAATCATAAAAATCTCCTTAAAAATTTTAATATAATAAAAAATTTGATTATTTATTAAATTAATATTAATATAATATTTGATATTGAACATTTAAATAATTTATTAAAATTTATCAAATTTTTAAATATTTCGATAAAAACTTAGATTTTAATATGTATATATAAAAAATAAAAAATTAAAATAAAATTCAAAAATCAAAAAAAGTTTATACAAAATCAAAAATTATTATAAATTTTTTAATAAAAGTTAAAAGATAATTAAAAAGTTTTAAAAATAAAAATATTAAAAATTAAAAATTAAAATTTTAATAAAAACCAAAAAATTGAATATTGAAAATATAAATAATAAAATGATTGAAATGATAAAAATTAAAACACCAATTTCCAATGAAATAATAAAAAAATTAAAAATTAATGACAAAATACTAATTAGTGGAGTAATATATACTGGAAGAGACGCAATATTACCAAAACTTGGAGAAATGATTAAAAACAATGAAAAATTACCAATTAATTTAAATGGAAGTGCCATAATGCACACCGCAGTAAGTGATGCAGGAATAGCAACAACCACATCTAATAAAAGAGAAATAGAATCAAACATGCCCATATTATCAAAAGCAGGTGTTAAAATACATATTGGAAAGGGGGCATTAAGTGAAGAAACAAAAAACATATTAAAAAAAGAAAATTCAATATATGTAGTTTCACCTCCTGTTGCTGCACTCCTTACAGACTCAATACTTTCAAAGGAATGTGTGATGTTTAAAGAAGAAGGTATTGAAGCATGTTTTAAATTAAAAGTTAAAAATATCCCAGGAGTTATTGCAATTGCAAATGGGGAGAGTATATTTTAAATTAAAAACTAATCAAAAAATCTAAAAATAATAATCTAATGAGAACCTGCCTTACTTAAAAATCCGAATTTAAAATTTGTTAATTTTTAAACCGGAGATAAATTATAAGTTAACTTTAATTATTTTCCAAGCAAAAGCAAACATATATTTTTAAACTTTAAACAAATCATACATAGATATTCTCAACAAAACTAAAATAGAAAAATATAATAAATATTATTTTTCAAATGGACTCTTAATGTTTATATTATAATAATAGTGAATGATTAAATATGCAAAGAAAAGGAATTGCAAATTTACCAATGCACACTGGCCATGCTCCAAGATGGTTATGGGAAAGAATGGTAAAATTATCAAAAGCAATAAGCGAAGTTATTATAGACGAATATGGTCAATTAGAATTACTTGAAAGAATATCAAACCCATATTGGTTTCAAAGTTTTTCATGTGTAATTGGTTTTGATTGGCATTCTTCAGGTACTACAACTACAACATGCGGAGCGTTAAGAGCTGCACTTGAACCAGAAGAACATGGAATTGCTGTACTTGGAGGTAAAGGGAAAAATTCACGTAAAACACCTGGACAGATAGCAAAGGAGGGGGATATTTTTAATATTAATTCTTCGAAAATTGATAACTTGATAAAAAGTTCAAGATTATCTGCTAAAATTGATAATTCCTGTATCCAAGATAATTATACCCTATATCAACATAATTTCTTTTTAACTGAAAAAGGAGAATGGGCAGTAGTGCAACAAGGAATGAATGCTGATACAAAATATGCAAGACGTTATCACTGGATGAGTGATGAGTTCGATAAATTCCTTGAAGACCCACATACTGGAATAAGTTGTGATAAAAAAAGGAAAGAAACATTAAATATGGCGTCAAAAGAAAGCAAAAATGTTCAAAAAATAAGTGTCGATTTAATAAATGATAATCCAGAGCATCTAAGAAAATATTTTAGACCAAAAGATCCAAGTCAAACAACACTTTTTGACTTTATTGAAAAACAAGAGGATTTCAGTAATTTCAATAATCAAGAAGAATTAACATTACCTCAACACCACCCAATACTAAATATGGATCTCTCAGACAGAGAATTTGAAGTTCTAAAAAAAGCATATGAAATTCAACCAGAAAAGTATGAAGATTTAATAATGCTTAAAGGAATTGGGCCTAAGAAAATTAGGGCTCTCGCTTTAATAAGTGATATTATTTATGGTGAAAAAGCAAGTTGGAAAGACCCTGTAAAATATAGTTTTGCCCATGGTGGAAAAGATGGTTTTCCTTATCCTGTTGATAGAAAGACATATGATAATTCCATAAAAACAATCAAAGATGCGGTTTATCAAGCAAAATTAGATGAAAAAGATAAAATAAATGCAATAAAAAGGTTAAATAAATATATGAATTAAGAAAATTGTGAATAATAAATACCTTAATATTAAAAAAATTATAAAACAAGTAAAAAAAAATAAAAAAATCAATTTTTATTTTCATCATGAATATTTACTTTTTTACCGTGAAGTGTTGGAATAACCTCAAATACTGGATGATTAAAATCCATATCAAATTCTTTACCATCCATTAAAAGATGTTGAAATACTGCAAGGGCTGCAACCTCAGAATGAGGCTGGGTAGTTACTGAAACATTCCAAGTAGCATTTTTATAGACTTTAGATGGTACCTTACTACCTCCAACAATAATTAAAAGATCCCTATCTTCAGACTCTTCCCTTATTTCACCAATAATTTTATGGGCTTGCTCACCATACATAGTTAAATGAACGATTCGTCCACCGATATTCTGCCAATTTTTAATTAAACTTAAATAATTTTTAACATATTCAACTTTAAAGTCTCCACCCCAACGATCAACAATATCCTCAACATTAGCCATTAAATGAGTATCTTCTTCACCACTTAACCAAACTTTATCAGCACCAAAAGCCCTTGCTGTTAAACATACATGAGTAGTGATACGTGTATCCCTACCAATCCTATGATCTAATCTTAAAACATGAATTCTTTTCATTAATAATCTCCTCATTAATAAGATAAATAATAAACTATAATATTTTTAAAATAACAAGTTTTAAAAAGCTTTTTAAAAACATTACTTAATACATTGAAATAAAAATAATAAAAATATGAAATTATTATTATATAAAATAACTTTAGGTTAATATATATATTTTAAAGTTTTTAAAGGTTTTTTATTAAATTTAAAATCATAATAGAAATAGACATATTAAAAAATAGATATAATTTAAGAGAATAATTTTTATAGGATTTTAAAGCTTTTAATAAGATTTATTAAAATCAAGAAATAAGCAAAAAATTAAAATAAAAATTAGAAAAAAATTAAAATAATGAAATAGCAACTACAAGAAATATTAAAGACAATAATCTTCCAATTTCATTAGAAGTTCCAAGAACGTCCCCTGTTGCAACACCGAAATTCTTTTTTGCAATATATGCTATTAAAATACCTGCGACAATAGCTCCAACTAAACCAAATAATCCAATATACCCTACAAGAATATATGCAATTATCCCAGAGATTAAAACTGAAGTAATATAATTTGTTATAGGCATGTCTTCAACAAAATATTTACCAATACCATCTTCAGCAGGTTTTGATAAAACACAAGTTGTTAAAAGAGAAACTTTAGCAGACATCTCTGCAACAATAATACCCCAAAGACAATTATGATCAATAAGATTGGTTAATACTGCAACAGTCATAACTGTAAAAATAACCATAGTAGCGATTCCAGCAGTACCAACCATAGAATCCCTCATAACATTAATTTTCTTTTTTGGATTTCCATGAACCATTATACCATCAGAAAAATCAAGAAGCCCATCGATATGATTATAACCCATGATTAAAAATATATAAGAAATCACAATTGTTGCTACAAGTAAATGTGACATTTTAAAAAAGTTAAGTAAAATATAAGCAATCACTACACCACCTAAACCAATAATTGCATTTAAAAGAGGCCATAGCCATATGACACTTATTATAGCTTCAATTGATGTGTATATACCTAATGGAATTATTGTAGAAAATGTAACAAGACCACCTAAAGAACGAAGAAAAGACGTGTTTTTTTTATCATCATTATAATAATCATCTTTATTTTTACTCAAATCTTTTTCTTGATTATCACTTACAATAAAAATCACCTTTAATTAGTTTTCTTCAAATATTTTACTCATACAGCCAGCAATAAGTCCCCCAAATATGTCATCAACCATAGGACCCAAATAAGAAAGAATTCCAGGTTTTGCTTCATCATAACGTTTAAAATTAAATCTTGCTTTAGTACCTGCTATCTGATTTGCTATTGCAAGTCCCAATACTTCATCAGTATAGAGATACGCAGGATCATCTTCAACATTAACCTCACGTATCAGATTATTTGAAAAATCATATTCAACCCTTATTGCTGCAAGTAAAAGTGCAATAACATTAATATCCTCTAATGATTTATAGATTTGTATTTCTAATTTTTCTTTTAATTCTTCTGTAACTTCAGCACCTTCAACAAGAGCCATACCTGCATCAACAAGATCACTAATTTGAATTCCTTCAGATACAAAAAAGTCAAGAATACCAAAACTTAATCCTGATTTTTTAAAGGATTCTTCAAGAGAAATAGATACTGCATCTTGAACTTTTATAATTAAATCTTCAATATCCAAATCATCATCCTCATATGAAATTGAAGTAATATCTACACCAAATTGTTTCTCATCATCACTTAAATCATTTTTAGGCATATTAGATGCAAGAACCATAAAGTCATCAGTACCTACAATATTATCAATGTGAAATGGTAAATTTAAAGAATCCAAAAATTTAACTCTTTCTTTTACTGCTTCAGTATATAATTTAATTAATAATTTTGGAGATAATACTTTATCAATAATAACAATTTGATTAAAATCAATTTTAGCTGTTCCAAATCCTTTCTTAGAATTTGCAACCTTTAAAGAATTATAATAATCTTCAATTTCAACATCGTTACTTAAAATAGTTATAACTGAAATATCATCATATGTATTAACAAAATACTTGAGATTATCAACGTTATGAAAAATATAGCTACCGTTTAAATTATTATTTGCCAAATATTTTTCAACAGTTTCAAAAACCTTATCCGTATTTTTTAAACTTATTGCATTATTTGATAATACAAGAATATTTTCAACAATATCAATCCCATCACTTATATTAAAATCACTAAATGTTAAAAAGAAATTAGGATTGTTTAGATTAATTCCATTCTTATCATGGTAAAGATTTACATCATCTGAAATATTATGTTTCCTATCAATTTTCATTTTCATTACCCAATATAAGTTATTTTTTAAAAAAATAATTAGAATATATTAATAAATCTTATTAAACTTGAAAAATATTTAATATAAATAAAATTTATGTAAATATAAACAAAAAATAATTTTAAAATTTATAAAAATAATTTTTAATAATTAGTTTTATATGATTAATTAAAAATAAGATTTACTATAAAAATATAAAAACAGCACAATTAAATGTAAAGTCTATTAATGGTAATTAGAAATAAAATTTATTTAGAAAAATTATTAACTTTAAAAGAATGAAAACCTAATAAAATATATAGAAATAAATTGAAAAAATATAATTAATTTAAAATGATATGGAGAAAGGAAATGACTATAATAATAGATCCACAAAGTTCAGGAATATCTGGAAACATGTTTATTGGAGCACTTGTAGATTTAGGCGCTGACAAAGAAGACATGAAACGAATTACGGAAAAAGTAGCTGAAAACTTTGGTGGAGTAAAAACAAAGATTACTAAAGTTAATAAAGCAGGAATAAAAGCAAGTTTCTGTGATATAAAAACTTTAAACAAAAACCACCATAATAATCATGGAATATCATATAAAGATTTAATTTCAAATATTAATAAATTAAGCGGATTTTTAGATAAAGCAATTATCAAAAAATCAAAAGAAGTATTTGAAATTATTGCTAAAGCAGAAAGTACTGTTCATGGAAAATCTATTGATGAAATACATTTCCACGAAGTAGGTGCTGCAGATGCAGTTGCAGACGTCATAGGTACAATATATGGATTTTATAAACTTGAACTTAATAAGGAGAATATAATCGGATTGCCAATTTCAGTTGGTGGTGGAAGAGTAGAAACTGCACATGGTATAGTGAGTATACCTGCTCCTGCAACAGTTGAAATTTTAAAAGGTCTTAATTTTCAAGGAGGTCCAGTGTCAAGTGAACTTGCAACCCCTACAGGTTGTGCATTATATAAAGTATTATGTGATGAATATCTTGAATATATACCAAATATTAAAATTGAAAAAATTGGATATGGTGCCGGTTCTAAAGATTTTAAACACCCGAATATTTTAAGAATAATGAAAGGTAAAAACCCTAAAGAAAAGGGACAAGTTAATGTTCTTGAAACTAATGTAGATCATTTAAGTGGCGAAGAACTTGGATACCTTTATGATAAACTATTAGATGCTGGTGCAAGGGATGTTATAATGATTCCTATATTTATGAAGAAAAATAGGCCAGGACAACTTATTCAAGTAATTAGTCATGAAGAAAATATAGAAGATATACTTAAAATAATGTTTAAAGAAACCGGAACCTTAGGAATCCGGATTTCACCTAAGTTACATAGAGGAATAGCATCACGCGAATTTATTAAATTACCTATTGAAATAGATGGAAAAAAATATGAGATGACCTTTAAAATTGGCTATTATGATGGCGAAATAATATCTAAAAGAGCAGAATTTGAAGATACGAAAAAAATAGCAATAGAAACTGGATTGACCTTAGGCGAAATTAGAGAATTAAGCAATATTGAAATTAGAAAATATTTAAAAAAGAATAATAAATTACAGAAATCAATAAATTACAGAAATTAAATAATAATAATATTTATTTGAATTAATACATCGAAAAATAGAAAAAACAGATGATTATATGAAAGACAAAGCAATAGCGGTCCTATCTGGAGGACTTGATTCAACAGTGGCAATGAGTTCTTATATAAATGACTATGATATTTATGCAATAACCTTTGATTATGGTCAAAAAGCAATAAAACAGGAAATTAATGCTGCAAATAATATTTGTAAGTACTATGATATTCCACATAAGATAATTGACCTTAAATGGTTAGGTGAAATCAGTGATTCTGCACTTAACTCATCAAATAAAATACCTACACCAAGTAATGAAGATTTAGACAATATTAAAAAGTCACAGGAAACTGCAAATGCTGTTTGGGTTCCTGGAAGAAACATAGTATTTACAGCAATAGCAACTTCCTTTGCAGAAAGTATTGGTGCAAGTAAAATAATTGTAGGTTGGGACTATGAAGAGGCAAATACATTCCCAGATAATTCTAAAGAATTCTTAGAAAGCTTCAATAGCCTACTTAATATTGGCTCTCCAGATGATATAGAAGTCGTAGCACCTGCAATTAACCTTAACAAAGACGATATTGTAAAATTAGGTGCTGAAAATAACTGCCCAATGGAACTTAGCTATTCATGTTACACAGGTAATGACAAACACTGTGGAATTTGTGAATCCTGTATGAGACGTAAAAGAGGATTTAAAAAAGCAAAAATAAAAGATTTAACAGAATATGAACAATAAACATGCTTTTTAAAATTAATAAATGAATTATTTAAAATATTAAAAAATTTATAATTAAATAGTTAAATAAACTATTTAAAATATATTTTATTTAAAAATTAAATTTTTTAATTATCTATTTTTATAAATAAATTATGCTCCAAAACCAAAAAATTATTTAAAACTTACTTTAATTTTTTTATGAGGTATAGTTCTTCTAAAACTAATCCTTGGATGCCCTATAATATATGCAGAATACATATGTTTATCAAAGTCAATTTCTGGGAAAAATTCCATGAGTTTATCATGATTTATCCTATCTGCTTTTGAAATAAATAAGGAATAAAATCCGCCTAGACCTAATGTATATCCTGCAAGTTCAACACGGGTACTTGCAATAACAGCATCCATTGGATCTTTTGCAAATGTCAAAATTAATTCTTTACCTTCCCATAATAAAGGATTGTTCCTATAATTTTCAGGATGTTTAAGATAATCTCCAAACTGTGCAATTCTAAAATATTTATCCTCTTCAATTTTAATGATATCATAAATATGATTTAAAAACTCATTTAAATTTTCTTTAATTACAACAAATTCCACATCCTGCATATTTTGGGCTGTAGGAGAATAATATGCTGCTTCAAATATTTTATCATATTCTTCAAAACTGAGTTCTTTTCTTTTTAAAAACCATCTACAAGATCTCCTTTGTTTAAGAAATTGGATATAATCATCATAATTTATAGGGAGATCTCTTGGATTATATTCTTGTATTCTATCTTCTTGGTCTTGATAAATTTTTAGCCTTATTGAACCTGTTTTACAAACAGCCATACACTGACCACAATCAAAACAATTTGATTCAACTTCAATAACATGATCTCCATCCATCTTTAGAGCATCACGAATACATACAGTAATACATTTTCCACATGCAGAACAAGTTTCCTCATCAATAATTAAATGCATAGATTACACCTGAAAAATAGATATTTAAATTAAAATAATTTAAAGAAAAATAAAAACACTAAATGAATTGTCACGATTATATATTCAATTAAAAACATTAATCACAATTAATATTCAGAATAATAATCCTACCATAAATATGTATAGAAATTAAATTCAGAATATGTGACATAGTCATGAAAAATAAAAAAATAAATAAAAATTAACTATAAAATAGAGAAATTAAATAAACTAGAAAAAAATAAAAAGATAGAATAATAATTATCTAATCAATAACCATTATAGTATCTCCAGCTGAAACTGCATCTCCTTTTTCTACAAAAATTTCTTTTACAACACCATCTTTATCTGCTTGAATATCGTTTTCCATTTTCATAGCTTCGAGAACAGCTACAGTAGAACCTTTAGTAACTTTATCTCCAACTTCAACTTTAACTTTCAAAACCATACCTTGCATAGGTGAAGTTATTCCACCCTCAACAGGAGTGAATGGTCCTTTTTCAGATTCTTCAACTTGAAGATATCCTGTTGGCATGATTTTAACATCAAAACTATCACCATCAACTTCAACATTATATTCAGTCGGAATAGCCAATTCATTATCAGGCATGATTGATTTAGGTTTAAGTTCTTCCTCCTCAGCTTCGCCACTTAAAAATTTAGCGCCCACTTGTGGATATAAAGCAAGGGTTAAAACATCCTCTTCTTTTTTAATTAAACCTTCTTTTTCACCTAATTCTTTATAATGTTCATATTCCGGTTCAAGTAAATCTGCTGGCCTACAATCAATAGGTTTTTCATCACCTAATATTTTATGATAAAGTTTTTGATTAATTGGAGCAGGAGGACGTCCATACATTCCCCTCATATATTCTTTGATTTCATTAGATACAGTTTTGTATCTTTTACTACCTAAAACATTCATTACAGATTGAATACCGATAATTTGACTTGTAGGTGTAACAAGTGGTGGGTATCCCATATCTTTCCTTGTTCTTGGCATTTCATCTAATACATCTTGGTATCTATCAAGTGCATTCTGTTCTTTTAATTGAGATACAAGATTAGATAACATTCCACCAGGAATTTGATATAATAATACATCAGTATCAACTTGTTCTGCAATAGGATCAAGAATTGATGCATATTTTTCTTTGATATCCATGAAATACTCTTTAATAGGTTTTAATGATTTTAAACTTAAACCAGTATCATATGGAGTACCTGCAAGAGCAGCCACAATACTTTCAGTTGGTGGTTGAGCAGTTCCCCAAGCAAGTGGTGAAATTGCAGTATCAAGAATATCAACACCTGCCTCACATGCAGCATAATATGTAATTGGTGCCATACCACTAGTACAATGACAATGTAAATCTACAAGCAAATCAGTTTCCTCTTTAAGCCTTGTAATAAGTTCATATGCATCTTGTGGAGTAATTAAACCCGCCATATCTTTAATACAAATAGAATCACAATCTAATGCTTCAATCTCTTTTGCAAATTCAACATATGAATCAATTGTATGCACTGGACTTATAGTGTAACTAATAGTACCTTGTACATGAGCACCTTGTGCTTTAGCTACTTTAATAGATTGTTCCATATTACGTACATCATTCAATGCATCAAAAATCCTAAATATATCTACACCATTTTCATAAGATTTTTCAACAAATGCAGTAACTATATCATCAGGATAATTTTTATAACCTAAAAGGTTTTGACCTCTTAAAAGCATTTGAATAGGTGTCCTTGTAGCTTTTTCTTTAATTTGTCTAAGTCTTTCCCAAGGATCTTCGTTTAAATAACGAATACAAGTATCAAATGTTGCTCCTCCCCATGCCTCTAAAGAAAAGTATCCAATTTTGTCTAACTCTTCTACAATAGGAATCATGTCCCTTGTTCTAATACGTGTAGCTAAAAGGGATTGGTGAGCATCTCTAAGAGCTGTTTCAGTAATTTTTGTAGTTTTCATAAAAATACACCTATCCTATTAAAAGTTATAATGTAATAATATTAATAAATAAAAGAATATTATAAATAAAATAAATATTCATTAAAAATATTCAAATAAAAAAAATTTTACATTAAGTAATTATATATAGGTTTTTATATAATTAATACTTATCTATTTTTAAAAAGTTAATAGAAAAATCATGAAAATTAAAAAGAAATAAACTGCTTTTATAATAATTATATTTAATAATAATTAATTTGAAATAAAAAATAAAAATTTTAAAATATTAAACAATATAAAACCAATTATTTCTTAAAAATTTAAAAAAATAGCAAATATAAAAGAAAAATAAAACTTTAAAGTAGAAATAAAGATTGAATTAATTATGATTTTAAAAATTATTTATTTTAAACTAAATTTATATAAATCAGATATGACAAGTTATATCAAAATAAAAATTTAAGAAAAAACAGAATATAAACTAAGAATAAACTAAAAAATAATAAAATATAGAGGGAAAGTAATTAAACTACCTATCTAATTTTCCTTCAATGAAAAGGTTTGAATTTTCAAATGCAGTATCATCATCATATTGTACAGGTGGATGTTTCATAAGATAAGATGATATTGAAGTTAATTGTCCACCAATACCCCTTTTAAGTGCTAATTTTAATACACGTACTGCATCAATAACACATCCTGCAGAGTTTGGAGAATCTTCAACACTTAATCTAAGTTCAATATTCATTGGAACATCACCAAATTCTCTTCCCTCCATTCTTAAGAAACATATTTTATTATCTTTTTGCCATGGAACATAATCACTAGGACCTATATGAATATCATGAGGATCGAGTCTTTCTCCTGCAACAGATTGAACTGCTTCTGTTTTAGATACTCTTTTAGAAGCAAGCCTATCCCTATTTAACATATTCATAAAATCAGTGTTTCCCCCAGTATTAATTTGGTAAGTTCTATCTAATTTTACACCACGATTTTTAAATAAATTGGTTAAAGTCCTATGAGTTATTGTTGCCCCAATTTGTGCCTTAATATCATCACCAATTGCGGGAATACCTTTTTCCCTGAATTTTGATTCCCATTCTGGATTACTTACAATAAATACAGGCATACAATTAATAAATCCAATACCTGCCTCTAAACATGCTTCAGCATAGAATTCAGTAGCTTTTTGAGATCCAACAGGAAGATAATTTAATAACATTTCTGCTCCACTATCTTTTAGGATTTTAACAACATCTTCAAGAGATGGTTCTTCTTCATCTGAAAGAACAAAGGATAAGTCATCCTCAAATTCAGACATATGTGGTGCAACACCATCTAAAATTTTACCCATAGACACTTTTACATCAGATTTTGGAATATCTTTTTGGAAAATTTTAGTACAATTAGGTTTTGCAAAAATTGCTTCATCTACTGTTTTACCAACTTTTCTTGCATCTACATCAAAAGCCGCAACAACTTCAATATCAGAAGGTTTATAACCATCAATCTCCCAATGCATTAATCCTATTGAATCTTTTTCAGTTTTATTTTCATAATAATGAATTCCTTGAATAAGGGAACTAGCACAATTACCAATTCCAACTATAGCTATTTTAATTTTAGACAAATATAACACCCTTTTTATAATAATGATAAAGAAAATAAAATTAATAATATTTTCTTATATAAATTTTAAGTTTAATAAAATAAATTTATATTATAAATGTATTAACAGTTATATAATATAATAATTTCACTTAATATTTAATATATTAAGTTTTATAATCTTACTATTATTTAATATTACCTTAATTATTAAAAGGTATATAATAATTTAAATAAAATATTAAATTAATTTATACAAAAATCGAATAAACAAAAGTTTTTTTAAAAAAAAATATAGAGATAAAGAAAATGAGAAATGTTCTATTTATTGCATTCTATTTTAATCAAGAAAATGAGATAGCTTCTAAAAGACTCAGGAGTCTTGCTAAATACCTACCAAAATATGGTTGGATACCAACAGTAATTGTACCTCGTATTGATAATATTGATACAAGTAAAAATAAAACAGAATTTGAAAACATTGAAATTATAGAAACAGATTATGTAGATATGCTTGAACATTACACCAAAATTTTCAATAGAAGTAAAAAAGTAGAGAAGCAGGAAAATACGGAAAAAACTAAAAACTCAAGAAATAAAGAGAAATTAATCCACATTGCAGGAGAAATATTTGCATATCCTGATGGAATGAAATATTGGGTAAAACCTTCAGTAAAGGAATGTGAAAAAATAATTAATAAAAAGAATATTGATGCTATAATTTCATCATCATTTCCAGTAAGTACCCACATTATTGCTAAAACAATAAGTGATAAATATAATATTCCATGGATAGCAGATTTACGTGATTTATGGTGTGAAAATCCATATATTCACCATAATAGAATTAGGAATTATTTTGAAAAGAGACTTGAAAATAAAACATTCGAAAATGTAGATGCTCTAACAGTAACAAGCAATAGGACAAAAAACATATTATCTAAACTACATCCAGATAAAAAGATTTATTCCATTGAAAACGGATATGATAAAGAATTTTATGAAAAGTTAGATGATAATTTTAAATACAGCAAACATGAAAAATTTAAAATTACCTATGCTGGAAGACTATATCATGGCAAAAGAGATCCGACGATTCTTTTTAAAGCAATATCCGATTTAAGTACCGAAAATAAAATAAATAAAAACATCCTAGAAATTAATTTCTATGGAGATAAAACAAATATTGATGAATTTAGTAAAAAATATGATTTAGAAGATATTGTAAAATCACATGGCTTTATCCCTCATGAGGAAGTTCTACTAAAAGAAAAAGATAGCGATATCCTTCTTTTATTATCATGGAACAACCCAAAGGAAAGTATTTTTATTCCAGGAAAAATATTTGAATATATTGGACTTAAAAAACCGGTATTATCCATCGGATATAAAGAAGGCTGTCTTAAAGATATAATAGATAAAACAAATATTGGTTACCATACAGATAATGTAAAAGAGTGTAAAGAGATAATATTAAAATATTATAATGAATTCATAAAAAATGGAGAAATAAAATATATTGCAAATAATAAAGTTGAAAATTATACAACTGAAAAAATGGCTAAGAATTTCTCAGACATATTAAATAAAATTAGTAAATAATAAAAAACTTCTAAAAAACATTAAAAACTAAAAATATATATTTTAAAAGTAACAAAATCATTTTAAGTATTATATAATTATAAATAAAATATACTTAAAAAAAATATTAAATGTGTAACAATGGTAAAAGAAGAATTATATATCGCTGATGAGGACAAGGATGAACCTAAAAGCGAAAAATCAAAAAAAAGATCAAATAGATTATTTGTTATATGTATTATAATAATATTAATTGCACTTGGAATAAGTTATCTTGCATTTGAACAACAAGTGAATACTACCGTTACACTTTCTAAAAGTAACTTTGAACTTCCAAATGGTACACAAGTAGAAAATGCAAATCAGACAAACCAATCTATTGTAACACTCAAAACTTATGATGGGGACGGGGAAATCACAGTAATGGAAGGTAAAAAAGTTAATTATACAGACTTTGAAGATTATACTATTGAGGATTATTATGTTAAAAATATAAGTGGTGTAGAAGTTAGTATCTATGAACTTACAAATGATAATTATAATGATAAAAGTGAAATAGATTACATATTTAATAAAAATGGAATCAAATATATGATTATTTCAACATCAAGCCCATACTATGTTCAAGACATAATTAAAACATTGAAATTAAATGATAGATAAAATATCATTTAACTCTTTTTTTTACAAATAATTAAAAATATTATCTTGCCCTTTTTATAAAAAAATAATTAAAACATTATTAAAATTAAAGGGGTTCATTTAAAAACCAATATTTTAGAAATAACTAATTCTATATCTTAATATGAAAAATTATATTATTAAAAAATAATTTAATCCAAAAATATTAATATAAAACTCTATTGAATTAGATTTAAGATAAAAATTATCCCAATTTAAAAATAAATGGTTTTAAAAGTTGAATTTTTAAATAAAATAAGTTTTAACAGAATGTTATTTTTGATAATTATTACTAAAAAGTTATAAAAGCAAAAATTTGATTTAATAAGTATTCATGAAAAAATAGATTTTCTAAATTATAAAAATTAAAAATAGTTAATTAAATTAACTATTTTCACAAGTATTTTGGTTTCCGTATTTATTATCTAATTCTTTTTTATAATCTTTAAGGAATAATTTTGCCCATATATAACCAATTGTTCCTCCAAGGAAACAACCAAGTACAACACCAGCATATATTCCAATTAATCCAAATCCAAAAGTAAAGCATAATAGATATGCGCATACAGATTCAAGAATTAATGATCTAAGTACTGTTATTATTAATGAGTTTATTCCTTTACCAACACCTTGGAACATCATAGATGACATGATTCCATGAGGAACTGCGAGCACAAACAAACTTAATATACTTACAGCTGTTGCTATTTTTGGTGCAAGTGATGCGCTTGCTGATGTGTAACTAAATAATAATGCTATTTGTTTTGAGAAGATTACCATTATTGCTCCAAGAATAATTGATAATAAGAATCCTAGTTTTATTGAATAAGTGTGTGAGGTTTTAAGATTTTTATAGCTACGAGCACCATAAGCTACTCCAGATACAGTGATTTCTGCAGTTCCAATACCCATAAGGGGTATCATTGCAAGCTGTACAATCCTCATTGCCGCAGTATAAACCCCTACTTGTGCTATTCCTGCAACTATTGAAAGCATTAGATTAATTGTTATTCCAAGTATTGAGAAAATTACTGTTTCAAGTGTAGATGGGACTGCTACAAGGAATGTGTCCTTTACTATTTTGTTTTGATAGTTAAAGTTTTTGAAGTTTAAATCAAGATATAAATCTTTTTTAACCCAAAACCAGTAAGACATTATTATACAAGACACTGTTGCAGAAATTACAGTAGCCCATGCCGCACCTGCTATTCCCATATGAAGTATGTAAATAAATATTGGATCTAGAACAATGTTTAAAATTGAAGTTACTGCAATAGCATAAGTTGATCTTTTCATATCCCCTTCTGATCTAAATATCGCAGATGCTACTCCAGAGTATACAAATACAAGTAATGCTCCAAAAATGATATATCCATATTCAAGTCCATAATTTATTGAACTTCCTGCACCCATTAATATAAGTATTGGTTTCATAAATATTTCCATAATTACAGTAAATACCAGGGAAATGATAACTGAAAGAATTATTGCATGTAGTGCTGAGTTATTTGCTTGTGCCGTGTTATCTGCACCAATATATCTTGCAATCAATGAATTTGCACCAGCACCAAGGCCATTTCCAAGACCAACCAAAATCATGAACAATGGTGTAATAAACCCAATAGCTGCAAGAGCGTCTGAACCTAATCCTGCAACCCAAATACTATCTGCTATATTATATAACATAATAAGCAACATTGAAATCATCATTGGCCAACTTAACTTCCTAATTGCTTTCTTAGGTTCTCCAGTGATAACTTCAATATTTTTATTTTTCTCATTTGCTACAGCCAATTACATACCTCCTTTTTTTGTTTTTTATTATTAAATTAGAATTAAATTTTATTTTCTTCTATTTCTTGTCTTATTTCATTTGTTTTAATAGTTACATCTTTTAATATTGTTTTCAATTTTTTTATATCTTCATTATATAAATTCTCTAAAACTTTTGATTCATAGTTTAAAGAGATTTCTTTAATTTGTTTAAAGTTTTTTTCTCCTTTTTCAGTTAATTTAATTTTATTTTGACGCCTGTTATCTTCATCAACTTCCCTGATTAAATATCCCTCATCTTCAAGTTTCTTTAAAGACCTTGCTACAGCGCCTTTATTAATATTACATCTTTTGGCAATTTCTTCTTGATTTAAATTATTTTTAAAATGTATATGAAACAAAATATTTACTTGAGTTGAATTTAATCCAATATCATTAAATTTATAATTTAAATATTTAGAATAACTTTTCGAAATCATTGATATATATGTTCCAAGAGGAACTTTTGAAGCATCAATTTCTTTAAATTTATCAAATGACATATTTCACTCTCCATAATAATTTTTTATTAAACATTCCTTAGACACCATATAAAATAAAATTTAATTTTAGGATTTTAGTGAGTTAATATGTGTTTTTTATATTTAAGTTTAATAGTATATAAATGTTGCATTCGCAACAATTGCCATGTCAACAATCATTTTTATAAATGTTCTTAGAACTAATAAAAAAAAGTATATTTCATTATATAATTTTTCAGTGCATTTGATGAATAAACAGTAAATATTTCCGTTAAATATTGAATTTTTACTTTAATAAAAACATGTGATTAATCTTTGAAAATATAAAAAATTTTATATATCTATTAAATTAGTAAAAAAATAAATATAAAATCCATTTTTTTTTAGAATAAAAATTTCATAAAAATAGCAAACCTAATATTTAATATAATTAAGGTATAAAATGAGATTTTAAAAATTAGTCAGATATTAAGAATTTCTAAAAAATAATAAAATAAGATAAATAGTTTAATATTTATCTTATTCGTTTTTAATAGCTAATTCAATATCTTCAGCTTTTACAGTTTGTCTTTTAGCTAATTTTGCATATTCAATAGCTTTTTTAGCAATATCCGCTGCTTCTTCTTCTAAATAATTAACTAATGCATCAGTAGCATCTGAACTTACTCTTTCAGCACCAGATTCTTTAATAATTCTGTTAATTGGAGCTTTTGCAATTCCCATATTTTCACCTCAATTTAATTTTTTACAAATTAAAAATATACAATTTTAAATTGTATATCCTTATTTTATTATTTATTATTAATAAATCTAATGTTTTTGAACTTTTTTTTATATTTTATTAGTTTATATTTATAATTTGTTTAATTTCTATGGATTATTTCATGATTTAAGAAATTAATTTAATAATACATTTTAAAATAAATAATTATTGCAGGTACTATTAAAACACCCATCAAATGTGATTTACTTACTCCTTGAAAATGGGGCATTAATCCAAGTGCTATAGAACTTATTAAAAGAATCGTAATATACCATAAAGGCCCTTTATTAATTATAGTGAAGGCATAAACAACTAAAATCATTATAAAAATAGCCATTTTCGATATCTTCACATAATCAACCTCTTCAATAATATTTATGAATTTATCCCCAACCAGAATCGCAAATATTAGAGATATTGAAACAGACGTTAATGATGCACCAATAAACATTATAAGAATATTTAATGTAAATTTTTCAATTATATATGAAATATAAATGGCAACACCACTTCGAGGGTTTCCAATTAAATAGAGAGATATTAATGAAAAAAGACAATCTGAAGTATTAATACCGCTTATAACTGTTAAAAAATTACCTGCATCATCATCTTCATCCGAGGTATTGGAAATATCCTGAGCAATTATTCCCCCTTGTGCAGGCCCGAAACCGGGTAAAAACCCAAGTATTGCTCCACTTATACCACCTAAAATTATATTTTTCAATTTTGTTTTATCTAAATTTACTTCATAAAATTGGTTTTGATGAGGCATAATTGAATTATCATTTAAACCAAATATTATTGTACTTACACCAAACAATCCTGTGAATGTTGCCATTAAACTTAAATTTGAACTTAAAGGAGTCTCAAATACTGCCCAACCGATTAATCCACTAAGTAAAAATAGAATTAATGACCATAACCTATTTTCATTATTATTATTTAATTTATAGATTAAAATTATTGATATTACCATAAGAATTAACCATAAATAAGGTTTTGACATACTATGAAAATTAGGTAATATTAATGCAAAAAGAGGTAATGTTATTATTGTAATAATTATTGCACCATAACCTCCAATTGAAACAATTCTTATAGCCTCTTTTCCTCTCCCTTCAATTACCATTCTATGGCCTGGAAGAACAGATAATGCAGTGGATTCTTCTGGAACGCCTAAAAGTATTGATGGAATAAACTCAAGTAAAGCATGAGATATTGCAAGTGAAGCTAAAAATATACATATTGCTTCTGGTGAAATAAAATTTAAAAGATATGTAGATAATGTATAAATTATTGCCCCTGAGGTATTAACGTGAATACCTGGAAAAAGTCCAGTAATACAACCTATTAATACTCCAAATATACACGCCATAATTAAATCTATCATAAAAATTAATTCAATAATAAGCTTTATCAAATTTTATTAAATACTCTTTAAATGTTTATCTGATTCTAAATTGGTTTTTAATTTTTAATATATTTTTTATATTTTAAATTTTAGTTTTCATATGGAAGAATCTTAAAATAAAATGCACTTTGATTATAATGAAAGTTTAAAAAAAAAAGAAATAAAGATAAAAATATTGAAATCCGAATTAAAATATAAACAATTCCCAATTTAAAAATAAGTAAAATTAAAAAATTAAATCTTTAAATTAAATAAAATTAAACAGAAGTTTTATCCTTTTTAATTAAAATTTTAACTGCATTTATAGCTGTTTTGATTGAATTTTCAGTGTCAAAATAAGTTTCATGATCTATATTATGCGAGTCTCTTTCTTGATTTAAAATAGCTAGAAGTATAGCGCCAGTACGTATATGTAAAAATGATCCAAGAGTGAATAATGTTGAACATTCCATTTCAGAACTTAAAACACCTAATTTTTTCCATGCTTCCCATTTCATTTTAAGTTCTTTACTTATTGGCATCCTATCTGGATTATGTTGTCCATAAAAAGAGTCTTTACTTTGAATAATTCCAACATGATATTTATTATTTAAATCATTACTTGCTCTTATAAGTGCATTTATAATATTAATATCTGCAACTGCAGGAAATTCAATTGGAGCATACTCTTTACTAGTACCATCCATTCTTATTGCGGCCTGAGGAATTATCAAGTCTCCAGTTTTTACATTAAGATCTATTCCGCCACAAGTCCCAACCCGTATAATTGTTTTTGCACCACATGCCACTAATTCTTCAACTGCTATTGCTGTAGATGGTCCACCTATACCAGTCGAACATACACTAACTTTTGTATCGTCAATAAATCCAGTATATGTGACATATTCCCTATTATTTCCAACTAATTTAGGATTATCAAAAAATTTAGCTATTTTTTTAGATCTTTGTGGATCTCCAGGAATAAGAACATATTCTCCAATTTCCCCTGGTTTTACTTGTATATGATACATCCGACCGTCTTTATCTCTTAAATCCATTTTTCCACCTTTATATAAATTTAATTTTTAAGTTTATCGAATTTATGAATTGCTTTTAAGATTATAAAATTAATGGAATCTTCCCCCTTTCTTTAATTCTTCATAATGATTTATATCCCTATATTTAAATATTTTAGCAGGATGTCCTCCTGCAATTCCATATTTTGGAATATTACTTACAACAACACTTCCTGCTTGTATAATTGCACCTTCTCCTATATGTACTCCACCTAAAATTATTACCCTATTTCCAATCCATACATTATCCCCAATTTCAACTTCCTTACTTATAACAGTATCATCATAAGGTATTGCTTCTCCCTCATAATTATGAAAATCAGTTATAATCATACATTCTATACCGGAGTGAAAATTAGAACCAATAAATACTTTCCCATTTCCTTGTATTACCATTCCATTAAAATTGACATTATCTTTAAGAATTGTATTTTGATTTACAATTGTTTTATTATTAACTTTAAGGTCTTTACCATAAGATTTACAAATATTCTTCACATCATTAGTGTATTTCTTTTGTTTAATTTTTTGAATTTTATTTAAAAATCCCATAACCACACCCCTAATTTGAACATTTTGTAGAGTATTGTGTTAAAAGTATTGCGCATTTATGTACAGTATTTAAATCTACTTTTTTCGGTGCCCTTACTATTTTATTTAATAGTTCATCTATAAAGAAATCTTCATCAATTATTGGATTATTTAAGACTGCAACATCAAGATTTACAAATCCCACATAAGGATGAATAGGGCATTTAAGACCATTTTCCATTAGAAAATCTTCAAGTTCATAGGCTAATTTAATTGTTTTTTGTTTTATACGATTATTATGCTCAAATTTATATTTTTGCTCTGGGTTAATTAATCTAGAAGTAATTGGATTATCATCAGGAATTAATCTTTTATCACTATTATTACCAAGAAGAGATATCAATTCTTGTGTTTCATTTTCTTGTTTTATCCTGTCTTTATCTTCTTTATCATTAAATTTTTGGGTTAAAATTGTATAAATTCCTGTTGGACCAATTACAACATGATTTATACCATCACTTGCTCCAGGTACTTTTACATAATATAAAATATAGTAATTTTCTGGAAGGGTTAATAGTTTAGAACGTATAATTCTTCCCCTTACCTCTTTTTCACCATAATTTTTACTTTTATATAATCCAACGGAAGATATAATAACCCCTATTATTACAAAAATAAGACTATAAGATCTTTTAGAACGTATAGTATCAAATAAGCCAAGACATATTATAAGCACGCCTACACCCAAATATAAATAAGAATAAGGTTCATTACTTTCATTTGGATTAGGTACAAGATTTTGTTTTTTAATATTGTCTAAATCTTCTAGAGTATTTTCTGGATTTAAAATTTTACTATCTTCATAATTTGGTTTTAAACTTTTACCTCTTATCTCTTCAAATTGTGAATTATTTTTATCTAAAAATTTTGTTCTAAAATTAGTTTTATGATTTTTTAGAGGAAAATCCACTATTTTAGATACATTAACATCACCATTTAATGTATTAGAAGTATCATTAAGACCAGGTATATTAATAAAACCAGATTGAGTATTTTCAAAATTTATCTTATTATAATCATCAGTATTTGTATTGATTTTAATATTTTGATTTAAATTAATCGTATTACTTGTATTATTGTTATTTTTATCTTTAACTAAGTTATAATCATCTATTTTATAATTTTGTAAATTTAAGTTTTTTTTTCCAAAAGGAAATTTTGTACATTATAAATATTCATCATTTTTTCTTTAAATGATTCAATAAGATAATCTTTTAATATATTGTAATCTAATGAATTTGGGACTTCCCTACCTTTTAACATAGTTTCAGTACTATTATTAAAATCATTGTAATACTCATCCAATGTATTATCTTCAGAAATTATACCCTTATTTTTTGATATGCTATTTTCTTTTACATAATCATTTATTGATTCCTCTATGTAATTATCTTCTTGGTGTTCTGGATAAATCTCATCATTAGAATTAAGGAATTCTGTTTGGTCAAATTCCTCTAATCCTAAATCAGAATTACCATAATAATCATAATCCACATATGCATCTTCATCATGTGAATGATCTACATAAATATAATCATCATAATCATCAATTGGAGCTTCATTATCCTCTGTTGGAATTTCTTCTGAGACAAAATCATTTGTATTAAGATTGAGAGTGTTATTTAAATAGTCTTCTACATACCGAAGTTGTCCACCACAACTACTACATTCATAATCATTTATATTTTCATTATTGTTTATTTTAAATTTTAATCCACAACTAGTACATTGAACTATATGATATGATTTTTCAAAATTAGATGTATTGAATTTCTGAATGTTTTCATTAGAATTTACTGAATCATATATATCATCATATTCTAAATTTCCAGCACATACAGAACATTCATAAGTATTAATGTCCTCATCATCATCAATCTGAAAATTAGCTCCACAATTTTTACAAACTACAACTCTCATATTGTCCACGTTTTCTATTTTTTTAAAATAAATTAAATTTTTCCGATAAATATATATTCTATATATTAGTTTTTAATATATTATCTATTTTTATTTTTAATAATAAGTATTTTTTTAAAAATCTTAGATTTTATTCAATTTTAAAAAAATTATTTAACAACTTTCATTTATTATATCACCATATATTTTCATAATCTTAATTACTACATTATCCCAATTATACACTTTTTCTATTAATTTTCTCCCATTTTTCCCATAAGTTTCCATTAATTTATCGCTATTTAATAATTTATTCATTGCATTTGATAATGATTTAATATCATATTTACAACTTATACCACAATTATCATTTACCCATGTTGATATATGATTGCATTCAGTTAAAATTAATGGTTTACTTGCTGCCATTGCTTCAAGACCACTTGTTGTAAATGATTCATATTGTGAGGGCATCACAAAAGCATCACAATCAACTAATGCTTCTAATTTATCATTTTTATATAATGGCCCTGTAATAATTACATTATCTTCTAGATTATATTCATTAATTAATTTTTTTATAATGTTTTCAAAACCATTATCTGGACCTATTATTGCTAGTTTAACTTTTAAATTAGTATTTTCTAAAAAGTCATTAAATGCTTTTATTAAAAGATCCAGACCTTTAATTTTATTTAATCTACCAATGAAAATTAATAATTTCTCATCATTTATACCATATTTCTTTTTAAAATTGTTCTTTTTAGGAAGATAACCATAATCACCTAAATTTATTCCCAATGGAACTATTTCAATATTCTCTTTTTTAATTCCCATTTTTAAATATTGATTTTTTTCAATTGGAGTGAGGGCAAATGCTTTTGATGCATCATGAAGTATATTAAACCCCCATAATTTATCAAAAATATTTTTTATTATCTGTTTTTGGAAAAAAGGAAGTACTGACCCATGAGACTGAATAATATAAGGAATATTATATTTCATAGCATATTTATGTGTTAAAATAGCTAGAGAATGCCTATGCTCATGAATATGAATAATATCAAAATGTTTAATATTTTCTTTTAAATGTTTTTTTAATCCAAAAGGAGTATCTATTGTAAATTTATTTTTAAGTGAATTTGAAATATTTTTAAAGTAGTATACATGTATCCCATCCTGATTTACATTATAATTATTTTCAAATTTAAGACGATTTATACAAGTATCTGTAGTATATACTGTAACATCATGTCCAAGTTCTACTTGTTTTTTAGCTATTTGATATGATGCATTCACAACACCACCTGCAGCAAGACATGGCACAAATGATGGAACCACATGTAAAATATTCATTTTCCTTACTTCCTTATAACTTATTATTCAAATTATTGTTTATGTGTATTTTTATTTCCTAAGATGTTTTTATATAAA
>JBJFGN010000012.1:29291-48229 GCA_051892775.1 Methanobrevibacter sp.
GTGCAATTACTACCATTACCATTCTAATCTGTTTTTCTATATAAAGTGCAATTACTACCATTACCATTCTAATCTGTTTTTCTATATAAAGTGCAATTACCTTTCTCTTTTATTATATAATATCCATCTTTTATATTCCCATTTCTTCCTTCAGCAAAATAATAACTAACATTATTTGTTTTTAAAACTTGAGTAAAATTACTTTCATTTCTAAGATTATCTGTTTTATTTATGTCTCTTCTTAGTTCAAAGGAGACTCCACTCCAATCATCAGCCCAAATTGTTTTATTTAAATAAGAAGAATCATTTTGAATTAACCAATTACAGACGTCCTTTTGATCTTGTGAAGCATATAGTATATTTTGAGGATTCTGATTATCAAACGTATGTGGAGTGTTTACTGCAAAGCAGTATCCAGTAAATCCAAGACTTCCAATGATTAAAATTATTGGAATAATTATTTTAATTTTAGATAATAATTTTTTAGATTCTATATTCTCATCTAATTTTTTATATATTAAGTATAAACCTAAAATAATCATATATGCAAGTAGAGGCGTGAATGTAATTGCATATCTATCTGTCTTAATAATATGGTATGTATAAAATATAATATTTACAACACCCCAATAGGCAAACATAAAATCTATTGCCATATATTTAAGGTCTGTTTTTCTAAGCAACCTAAACAGTGCAAATATAGAAAGACTTACCAAACCAATTGAAGCATAAAGTGAAGCTTTTGTAAAGCTTATGAAAAATATAATTAAAGGCACAATAAATAAGATTATTTTTAAATAATAAAATTTATTTCTATTTTTAGTCATTTTTCGCCTATTTATTTTATTTAGAATTTGATTTATGTATAAAATTACCCCAATAATAATTATAGCCATGAATATATATGAAATAATTGAAGGAGTGTTTCCAAGCCAAATCATTTTTTTGAAATTAAATGCACCTGGTTTAAATGAATAAGGAATCCATTTTTGTGTTCCAAGATATAGTGGAATATTATTTATATAATACCATAAGTTATTTGTAGTTGCAGCTGCAGTACTTGTTGCTACAGCCTGTGTATGTGCACCTGGATTGCTTGTAGCAGATATTGATGAAGATTGACTAATAAAGAAAAAAGGAATATTTTCAAGTTTATATATTCCTAAAATAGTTATCAATGTAATTAAACCAGACATTAACCCCTTAATTAATTTTCCTAAATGTCTATTAATATAGTTTAAAGGATCCCCAGTGAATAATATTAGCATGATCATTGCAGGAAATGTTAATATTACAGTATACCTTGTAAAGAATCCGAGAATAAGTACAGGAAATGCAAAATAATAATATTTAGGGTTTTTATATAATCCTAGAGCCATTAAATATATTGCAAGTATAGACATTGCAAGTCCTGGAATATCCAACATTCCCTTTGAAGCCCAAGCAAGATTTATAGGAAAACAAAGTAAGATAATTGTACCTGTAAAACTTAACAATTCTTTAAATTTTAATCTTAAAAGTCCATAGAAGCTAAGGCCAGTTATAATATAAAATAATCCACTTATAATTAATATTACTTTATCTGAAATATAACCTGCTTTAAAAACAATAGAACATAAAAATGGGATGAATGGTGAAAGCCCATGGTTTTTGCTACTTGAACTTAATCCTGCAAAATATAATCCATTGTTAAGATAACTATAAACATCATGAATATAATATACACCCATTTTCATGTCTATACTTAACAAATAGGTGAGAATAGTGCTACTTATAATAAGAATTAATACTAAACTTATTATATCGTTTTTATTATCTTTAAAATTCATTTTAATCATTAAATTAATTATTAATCAGTTGATGTTTATTAATAGATTAGAAACTTCCAATTGCAAATGCAATAAATGCAATTATCATTCCGATTTTAAGGTTTCTTGAAACTTCACTACAAATTTTAGTTTCTTGATTTTTTAATATTTTATATCCACTATAGAAAAATAGCACCATTCCAAAGAATACTATTATAATATAATATATATTGAAAATATGTTCTATGTAAAGAAGAGGACATAATATTGTGTCTATAAATATTATCCCACTTGAAAGATAAGCTGCTTTATTTTTACCGTAAACAATTGGAAAAGTCCTTGCATTTTCCTCTTCATCACCTTCCAAATCTTCCATGTCTTTAACTATTTCTCTTGCAGTTGTCATAAGTATTGCAAAAAATCCAAGTATTACTGATGTTAAAATAATTTTAAAACCATGTGTTTCTGCACCTATTACTACTCCACCAAATATAAAACACAATCCAGTTAAAAATCCTACAATAATATTTCCAATTAAAACACTAGATTTAAAATTACGTGCATAGAAATATTCTAATACACATGCTCCAATAACAACGATTATAGGCCATATACTTGAAACTAAATATGTGATAATTCCCCCAATAATTATTGAAATTATAAATAAAGCATAAGCATAAATTTTAGCCCTATTTAAACTGATTTTTCCAGAAGGTATTGGTCTATTTGGTTTATTAATACAGTCTATTTTATAATCGAAAACATCATTAATTGTATTTCCACCACCTAATGCTAAGAATGTTGCAATTAAACTTAAAATAATAGGAATGCTGTAATTATGCCCTACAATTCCCATTAAAATAACTGCAATAACCGCCATAATTGCATTTCCAGGCCTTATAATTTCTATATATGGATTCATTTAAACACATCAATTTTTTAATTAATATTAAATTTAGTTTTATTTATTAATTTATCTATACTTATATTATATGAGTATTTTTTCTTTATTTTTTACTATTTAGAATTTTATTAATACCGGAATATTATTTATAACTTTTATATAGTTTATAATCTAAATATAAATATTAATTTTATAAACAATTAATTATTTTGTTAATATTTTTTGTGAAATTAAGTTTTAAAACTTTAATTTAGATATTTTGATAACATGCTTTATTTAAAAATTTAATCAATATAAAACATGCTTTTTCAAAGTTAACTTAAATTTAAAGATTTAAACAAAAAATATGCTTTGATATTTGAGGAATTATATGGAATTTGAATTAATGAAATATTTAAGAAGAAATCAAAATAAAATTTCTTTAAGTTTTGTAATTGTTTTATTTGCAATTATGACTACTTACATCATATATGTTAATTCTTCTAGTAATATTCTTGGAAGATCATTTAGAGATGTTTATTTTTATTTGATATATGCATTAAGATTTTCAGGAGTTTCTATTTCTGGATATAATTATATTAACAATCTTCCACCATTGATTCCATTTTTAACTTCTATTTTATTTAGATTAGGTTATGTAAATTTCACCAGTATTTTCATTGTCACTGGAATATTTTACTTTTTAGGTGGAGTATATTTTTATAAGTTACTTAGAATAAGATTTAATAATTTTTATTCTGTTTTAGGTGCTGTATTATATTCCTGTTTAACTGTAAATATCACATGGGCAGCGAATGGTACTATTGATATTCCTTCAGTTTCATTATCAATAATTGCAATTTATGCTTTAATAATGGCGGTAGATAGAAATCAAAGATATTTCTACCTTGCATTTCCTGCAATTGTTTTAGGATTTTTTGCAAAGTATACCGCAGGAATAAGCTTAATGATAATGATATTATATTATGTTCTAAGAGTGTTTTCACGTAGAAAAATTAGGAAATATTGGAAAAATACCTTAGGTGGAATAATCCTTGGTTTCATATTTACAATACCTTACATAATGTATATTAAATTAAATAATCTTCCTTTAGGTTTTTTAGCACAAGCGGGAGAGGTTGCATCAGAGGTAAGTTCTAAATCAGCACTTTCACATAAAGTTGTTAATGATTTGGGATTTTATATTGTAAATATTCCATATTGTTTAAACTCTAGTATACCCTGGATTTCTTACCTTTTAATAGCTATTTTAGCTATAGGTATTTCACTTATAATTTACAAATCAAGAAATACATTAAAAACAACATATAATCAGCAGTCAATTTTATTGTTTGGACGTTCTGTACCTTTATCTATAATATATAAATTGATTTATATTGATTTAATTGTTTTATTCATTGTATTCTTAAGTATTGGTAAAATTTCATTCATATATACTGAAGCTTTATTCTTTGCATTTGTTTATATTCTTGCTGTCAAATTAAATAAGATAATTGGTAAGTATAACCATATACCACGTAAAAGAAAATATAAATCATTTAATTTTGATTTAATCATGCTTGTTTGGTTCTTAGCATATTTCATTTTCTTTTCAGCCCACTTTGTAAAAGCAAATAGATATTTTACAACAATGGCTCCTGGATTTGTAGGAATGATTATTCTTTCATTATATTTAATTCTAAATACTTCAAAAATTAGGAGCATCTCATTTGATTTAAAAAAGAATAAACGTAAAGATTATAATATAAAGTTATCTACAGTCATTATTTTAATATTAATTGTAATTTCTATCTGTTCGGGATTTTACTATATATCTTTAGACAAAACTGATCCATTAGTATCTAATGAAAATAACATGGCAAGTTATATAGAACATAATTACCCAAATTATATAAATACTACAATATCTGCTGATAGAGCCCCAATATATGTTTGGTATTTACATAAGGAAGTTAAATATATGAAAAATTCTAATGACTCCACAATTAGAACATATAATCTGAAAAAAGACAACGTTACATATTATATTGGTAATGATTCAAGCCTTGAAGTTAAAGATTACGATAAAATCATTAATTTTGCTAATGTTACTTTATATAAAAAATCAGAAAATGCAGATTATTGATTTTATTATAATCACAACTTTTAATTTAATTTTTTATTTTTTAATATTAATTCATAAAGGTATTTACACTTGAAATCGTCCTCTATTTTTTAGAAAAAATATGTTATATTACTGATATAAAATAGTTAATTTCTTTTGTTCTTTAAACAGAATTCAATAAACTTTTTACTGAGTAAATTAAAATAAGGGACATATTAAAAATATTTCCATATAATTAAAAACTTTAAATAAATTAATTGTTTAATATTATACCCACATATTAAAAATTTTATAAAATTTTACTAAAAAGTTATACAAAAATCTAATTTTAATTTTATAAATAATTTTTTAATGGTATATTATTATATCTTTAAGCATATTGAAAACGTATTTTATCTAAGAATTTAATTTTATAAAATCTAACTATTTTTAAATTAGAAATTCAACATGCATTATAATAAAATAATTTGAAATAAAAAATAAACAAAATTAAAAAAAAACAAAACAACATGAAAAATAAAAAAACCAGAATAAAAAGTAGAAAAATATTATTTAAAATCTAAAATGATAAATAATATTTTATTTTAAACTAAGAAAAATCCCATTATAAAAATCCTTTTTTTAAGAGAGAAACCTCAAAATTATTGGCCAATAACTCTTAGTGAACTAACCCCAATTTTTGGAATTACAAAACTACCTAATTGTCTGATATTTGAGCTTATACCAATACAATTTTTTAAACAATCATATATATTACCACTAATCATGGCTTTTTTAACTGGTTTAGTTATTTCACCATTTTCAATTTTAAATACATTACTTGCCTCTACAGAAAAATCACCAGAAATTGGGTTTGCTGTATGTGCACCTAAAACATTGTTAACAATAATACCATTATCAATTTCAGAAATATCTTCAGTTTCATCAAAGTCGAATATTACATTTGAAGTTCCCACACTTGGAATTCCTGCATATGAACCTCTAAATCCATTAGAAGTACTTTGAGTATTTCCTTTATTAGCATTATAGATATCAAATATGAAATTTTTTAACAATCCATTATCCACAATAACAGTTTTTTGTGAAGGTGTACCCTCTCCATCACATATACCGGATAAAAGACCTCCTTCATAGGTATTATCATCATAAATTGACAGATTAGGACTTACGATTTCTTTTCCAATTTTATCTGCTAAAATAGATCTTCCACGTAAAACATTATCTCCATTAATACCATTTAAAAAATTATTTAACAAACCAGCTGCTGCATGATAATCCAATATTACAGGCATGTCTTTAGTTTCAATAGCTTCACCATGAAGTGAATCTTTTGCTAATTTACATACATTTTCTGCAAGTTTTTCACCGTCAAGATTGAAAGTACATGAAGATTCACCATCATATGCATTAGATAATTCACCATTATCTGTAATATTTACTGCAACATATCCACCAAATCCTGTAGATTTATCATAAACATTAAGACCATTGGAATTTAAAATTAATGACTCTCCTTTAATAACTGAAAAGCCACCAGAACTTACTTGACATTTTTCATCAGATACAACATCAAAAATACCGTTCATATATTCTGTCCCATCATCAAGAGAAATATCATCAATTCTTTTATCATACAATCCTTTTACTGATTTGAATTTAGAATTTGGTGCAAAACTAAAGTTTTTATCCTCTTCATTAATTTTAGAATTAAAGTATGCTTGTTTTGCAGTTTTTGCAATCTCATTAACATTACTAGTGTAAGCATGCCCCAATTTATTATCTTTAAGTATACTTATTCCTACACCAATATTAATTTCTTCTTTTGCAAAATTAAGCTCAGTTTTTTCAGCATTTAATTCAATACCATTTGATTGACTAATATAAATTTCATAATCATCAGCATATTTTGAAACTTCAGAAATAGCTTTTTGTGACAATTCATTTAACATAAAATTCCTTCTAAAATAATTTTTATTACAATAAAACAATTAAAATAATAATACATTATGTATTCTGATTTTATAAAGTATTCACTTATAAAAATTTATAATTAATTAATATTTATCAATAGTTATTTAGTACAAATTTATATATGGCTTCACTTACTCCATCACCATATTTATTTTTACAAACATAATCTCCAAGGTTTTTTAAACGTTCATCCGCATTTGCAACCGCTACTTTAAAACCGCAAACCTTTAAAAACTCAATATCATTTTCACTATCACCGATACCCATAACATTATCTGCAGAGATATTTAACCATTTTAATAATTCAATAAGTGAAGAACCTTTATTTACGTTAGGATCTGTGATGTGTAATGCAAATCCACTATCATATACTGTAACATTATAATCTTTAACAATTTCAGCAACCTGATTTCTTGTAACATTATCTTTATAATAACATTTTTCAGCAACCCTAAACTTATTATCACTAGACACCATGATATTTGGAAGTTCTTTAATTAAATGTTCATGAGCCAGATTAACTTCAGTTTTATCACCAAAAATTAAAAGTTCATTATTATTTTCATACTCTTTAAAGATGCCTCCACCGTTTTCAAATACAATACCACCACTAGATCCAATAAATATTTCTGCAGCATATGCAAAATCTGCAACATTACCTGTAACAATAATTGTTGGTATACCTTTATCTTCAGCTTCCCTTATTGCTTTCATTGCAGATATACATAATCTCCTATGATTATCAGTAATTGTTCCATCAATATCCACAGCAATTGCTTTTATATCCACCATAATACTTCCTCAAATTATAAAAAATAAATTTGTAAAAATATCCGACACTGTTGAAAACATAGGTTATTTAAAAATTTAATCTATAGAATCAACCCAATTTATAAATAACTTTTATCTTAAATTTAAAGAATTCAAACAATCCCCATATTTCAATTCTAATATAAACAATTATAAAATTTTAATAGATAATTTAGAAAATTTAAAAAAATACTAAAATTTTAAAATATAATTTTTGCAAAATCAATCAGAACTATACCTATATGCAATATTACAAGTTCCTTCTTTTGACACCATGCATGCACCAATTGGATGAAGTGGATTACATTCATGTCTAAATAATTTACAATCACTAGGTTTTCTTAATCCTCTTAAAATTGGACCGCAGATACAACCTTTAGGTGCTTCCTTAACATCCTTAACTTCAATATCGAATTTTTCACGTGCATTATACTGTGAAAATTCATCTTTTACTTCAAGAATTGAATTAGGAATTTTTGGAAAACCCCTCCATTCCCTACTACCAACTTCAAAAACTTCATTCATAGCTTTTTGAGCAATGGTATTACCTTCATAACGTACAGCACGTTTATATTCATTTTCTATTTTTGGTTCTCCTTTGTTAACCTGACGAAGAATCATATATACTGACATAAGAATATCGAGAGGATTAAATCCTGCAGTAACTTGAGGTATGCCATAATCTTTTGAAAAATGTTCAAATGGTTTATTACCAATAATAGTACAAACATGTCCTGGTTCAATAAGTGCATCCAAATTTGTTTGTCCAGAATTAATTAACCAATCAATTGCAGGAGGAATTAATCTATGGCAAGATAAAATTGAAAAATTTTCTGGAGGATTATTTAATATTTCTGAAGCAGTAGTTGGTGCAGTAGTTTCAAATCCAGCAGAAATGAATACTACTTCCTTATCTGTTTTTTCTGCAATTTCTACAGCACGATTAATACCATAAACCACACGGACATCCCCACCTTCAGCTTTTTTATCTGCAAGAGAAGAATCAGAACCAGGAACCCTTAACATATCACCAAAAGTAGTTATAATAGCTCCTTTTTCTAACAATTGAATACTTTCATCAATTTCTCTTGAGGGTACAACACATACAGGACAACCTGGACCTGCAATAATTTCAACTTCAGGAGGAAGTAAACTTCTAATACCATTTTCCATAATAGTATGTTCATGTGATCCACATACATGCATAATTCTAATTGGTACCGCCAAATCATTTATACGACTAATAAGTTCTTTAGACATATTTTTCATTATATACACCAGAAATTAATTTATTGTTTTAAAATTCTTAATTTAATATTTAAAGTCCCCATATATTCAAATAAAATCAATGAATGAAAATATTAAAATAAAAAATTTTTAATAAAATTAAAAAATTAATGATATTTAATTAATAAACATTAATATATTATGTTATTTAAATCTTTTAAAATTTTATATAAAAAATTAGTAATTAGATAAATCTAAAAAAAAATAATTAAGATTTAATAAGTCAATGTTTTCTATATAAAAAATTAGTAATTGGATAAATCTAAAAAAAATAATTAAGTTTTAATAATTTAATGTTAATAAATATAACTGGTATTGAATTATAAAAAAAATATAGGTTTTCGTCATGTATGATAATAAACAAGTAATTGTAATTATTCCAGCAAGAGGAGGGTCTAAAAGTATTCCTAGAAAAAATATAAGATTTTTAGGAGATAAACCTTTAGTAGCCCATGTGATTACTACTGTTAAACAATCAAAATATGTTGATAAATTAATAGTCTCAACAGATGACACAAAGATACAATTAATTGCACACCAATATGGGGCAGAAACACAATTTAGAAGTCCGGAACTTGCAGAAGATGATGTTCCTCTTGATCCTGTAATATATGATGCTGTTAAGAAAGAAGAAAAAAAGATAATGGATGAATTTGATATTGTTATTACAGTTCAACCAACTTCACCACTCCTTAAAACAGAAACTTTAGATTATGCAATTGAACAGTTAGTGGATAATGACTTTGACACAATAATAAGTGTATACGATGATAGGGGTTTAAGTTGGGGATATGACGAGGAATCACAATCATTTTATCCATTATATAAAGAAAGGTTAAATAGACAATATTTACCTAAAACATATAAAGAAACTGGTGCAATTTTAGGTTCAAAAAGAAGTTGTATACATGAAAATTCACGTATAGGTGAAAATATCGGTTTAATTGAAATATCTAAAGAAGAAAGTGTAGATATTGACAATTATGAAGATTGGTGGGTTGCAGAAAAAATATTAAATAAAAAAAGAGTAATTCTTAAAACAGACGCAACAAATATTATTGGAACAGGCCATATTTACAGATGTCTTTCATTAGCATCAAAACTTACAAATCATGATGTCATATTTTTACTTGATGAGAATAAACCCCTCGGAATTAAACTTGTAAGTGAAAATAATTACAAATACATAACACATGATGGAAACAATAATTTAATAGAGAAAATTATGGAATTCAACCCAGATATAGTTGTAAATGATATTTTAAATACTGATGTTAACTATATGAAACAATTGAAAGATTTAGGTTATTTTATTGTTAACTTTGAAGATATTGGAGAAGGAACAAAATATGCAAATGTGATATTCGATGCATTATATGAACATCAAAACAACATCCCAAATCTTTATTCTGGACCTAATTATTATATATTAAGAGGGGAATTTTATTATCAACCATTTAAACATCTTAAAGAAGATGTTAGTGAAGTTCTTTTAACATTTGGTGGAACTGATCCAAATAACCTTACTGAAAAAACATTAGATGCGATACTTGCTACTGGATATAATAAAAGTATTACAGTAATTTTAGGACTTGGATACCCCGATAAAGAAAATTTTGAATCAAAATATGAAAACAACATTAATGTAAGAATATTTGAAAACGTGAAAAATATTAGTCAATATATGTATAATGCAGACATAATCTTCACATCTGCAGGAAGAACAATGTATGAAGTTGCTTCAGTAGGTGTTCCATGTATATGTATATGTCAAAATGAAAGAGAACTTACACACGTATTTGGAAATAGAGATAATGGATTTATAAATCTTGGCCTTGGTACCAATGTTAAAGATGAAGATATTATGAATACTTTTATAAATCTTGTTAATGATTTTGATTTAAGAAAAGAACTTTCAGGAAATATGAAATACATCGATTTAAAACATGGATATGAAAATATTATCAATGTATTACATTTAAAATACAAAGAGTTCAGAAAACAGAAAAAATTAAAAGAAGAAAACCCAAATAATTAAAAATGTTAACTTATTAACATTTTAATTATTAAAAACGCTATTTTTATAAAATAAAATTAAATATAATAACTATTTCTTATTTATATTAAAAAAATTTAAACCCCAATAAAACTTATTTTATTATATTAAAAAATTCAAATCTCGAAGATACATATTTTATCTGAAAACCCAATTTTAAAGTCAAATTATTTCCAATTGAAGATACATATTTTATCTGAAAACCCAATTTTAAAGTCAAATTATTTCCAATTGAAGATACATATTTTATCTGAAAACCCAATTTTAAAGTCAAATTATTTCCAAACTAAAAAATAAATTATGATTTAAATTTAAATGATTTCAGCTCCAAATCTAAATTTAATAAAACTTATAAAAAATTATTTAAATAAAATATTAAATTAAAAATTTAATGATTTAGTATAAACTTAAAATTCCATTTTATCTAAACTTTTAATTTTATAGATTTTTTAAATTAAAAATATATTAATTTAGATTATAGTTTAATTAAAATTTTTAAAAGATAAAATAAACAGTACAGACAAACAAAATAAAAAAAAATAAAATAACCAAATGATAAAAAGATAAAAAACAGAATAAAAATTTAAAGAAATATTAATATTATTTAAATAATAAAATTTAAAATAATTTTCAGAAATAGCTTCAAATTAGAAGGTGTATTAATTGAGTATATTTAAAACAAAACCATTTTTAATTGCCGAAATTGGTGTTAATTATTATGATATTGCTAAAAAAGAAAAAATCACGAATATAGACGCTGCAAAATTAATGATAAAAGAAGCAAAAGAATCTGGTTGTGATGGAGTAAAATTTCAAACATATAAAGCTGAAACAATTGCAAGTCGTAATTCTCCAGCATATTGGGATTTAAAAGAAGAACCAACAAAAAGCCAATTTGAATTATTTAAAAAATTTGATTCATTTGGAAAAGAGGAATACAAAGAATTAGCAGATTATTGTAAAGAAATTGGAATAAAATTCTTATCAACACCATTTGACTTTGAAAGTGTAGATTATCTTGATGAATATATGGACGTATATAAAATTTCATCATCTGATTTAAATAATATACCTTTTATTAAGAAAATAGCAGGTAAGAAAAAACCAATTATATTATCAACAGGCGCATCTTACATGAAAGAAATAGATGAAGCAATAAAAGCAATAAAAAATATTGATTCAAATATTGAAATCGGATTACTTCACTGTGTACTTTCATATCCAACAAAATATCAGGATGCAAACCTTTTAATGATTAAAAATCTCAAAGAATCATATCCTACACTTGAAATTGGATACTCAGATCATACGAAACCCGATGATGAAATGTTAACATTAACTACAGCATATCTTTATGGTGCTGACATTATTGAAAAACATTTTACATTAGACAAAACTTTAATAGGCAATGACCATTACCATGCAATGGATCCTGATGATGTACGTAAATTTAAAAGAAATATAAAATTTATAAATAAAATAAATGGACAATATGAAAAAATACCCTTAGAATGTGAAAAAGAATCAAGATTACAAGCAAGACGTTCTATCATTGCCAAAAATAACATTCCAAAGAACAGTATTATCAAAGAAAGCGATTTAACATATAAACGTCCAGGAACAGGGATATCCCCAAGTAAAATAGAAGATATAATAGGTAAAAAAACAAAAAACGACATCAGAGCAGATGATATAATAAGATATGACATGTTACAATAAAGAAGTGAAATAATGGAAAATTATCCAGAAATAGATAATTATTTAAAACTATTACGTGAAAAAAGAGAACTTTCTAAAGATAAAGAAAAGAATGGAGATAAATTACATGAACTTCAATTAAAAATTAATTCAAGTCAAAAAGATGTAATAAATATTGTTGAAGATATCTTAACAGAAATGGGACTTAAAAAAAGAAAAATTTTATCTGATTTTGATGTGGAAATGAAATTTGATGCTGGATTAATGATAAAATTTAGAAATGTTCCTTCAATAGATTTTAAAACAAAATTTGAAAATAAAATTAGTAGTTTAGTATCTGCTAATTATTGCGGAGATGCAAGAAGAGTATTTTACATGTTCAAATATTAAGTTCAATACATAAATATTAAAAAAATTATCAACTTATGATATTTTACATATTCAAATATAAAGTACTTGAAAAAACATTATCCATTATAAAAAACACGTAAATATTCAAATATTAAGAAATTAAAAAAAAGATAAAAAACCATCAATAAAAAGAAGGGGAAGCAAATAAAATGTTGGGCATACATTTTCTAGACAACAACATATTATATTTTTTTAACAAAACCCTTTATAATATCTACATTGCCAGATTCTTTGAAATAATAACATATGATTTAGGAGATAAATTTCCCTTATTTGCCATAATAATCCCATTTATATTTTTAATATTCGATAAAAAGTATGGAAAAAAACTATTCAGTTTATTCTTTTCAAGTTACATTATAAGCTTTATAATATCATTTATTCTAAAAAACACGATAAGACGACCAAGACCATATTTGACTCAAAATTTTGTTAATAAAATTATTTTAGAAAATGGATATTCCTTTCCCTCTAACCATAGTTTATTTGCATTTTTAATAGCTATATTATTAACATACAGATATGAAAAATATGCACCATTGTGGTTTGGATTAGCATTATTAATGGCTATAGCTAGAGTATATGAAGGAGTGCATTACCCATCTGATGTATTCTTTGGTGGAATAATTGGAATTTTAATAGGATATATTGTAATAAAATATAAGGATAAAATATACGATTTATTAAAATTAGAATAAAATTATAAAATTTATGAATTTAATCTAAGTCATTTGTAAAATTTAATAAAATTTAAATTAATATATTTTTAAATTCCGATTTAATAAGATGGATAAATTAAAATCCGATAAACTAAAATTTAAAATTTAAATAATAAAATAAATTAAAATCTTAAATGGAATAGACTTTCAAGATAAAAAAAAATAAGTTAGATTATCAAATAACGATTTAAAAATTAAAAAAAAGTATTAAAACCTTGAAATTAAAAAATGAGGATTAAAACATGAAAACAATAAAGGAAATTGGGGATAATTTTTTTGAAATTGAAGAAAAATACAATCTAAATCATGAAAAGATACAAGGAGTATATTTTTGGCAAATAATTAGAATGTATTTATATTATGATATCACAAAAAAATTGAATACTTTTAAATCTGCACAACAAAAATCATTATCAATTAAAGATAAAATTAAAACATTTCTACCATTTGTTAAAAATAGTATATTTTTTAATCCGTTAAGTAAGGACTATCAAAAAGATGTTCTAATTTTCGATCATCCAAGAAAAGTACTTTATAAAAATAAATATATAGACATATACTCCTATTTTTTACAAGATCCCATTAAAAAAAATGATAAAACATGTGAGATTATAGAATCCCCCTATTTAAACAAACATTACACTGAAAAATCAGATATAATAAAATATAATGATAGAATTCTTTTTGGATCTTATATACATAAAAAAATAAGAAAACTAAGTTTTACAGACAACGAATTAAAATTAATCAGAGATATAGAAAAAGAAATTAAGAACAGATACAATATTAATATTAACCTTAAACCAATTATAGAAAACCACATTCTAAATTTTAAATATGATTATAAAGAATATAAAAAATTATTAAATAAACGTAAACCAAAACAAGTTTACTTAGTTGTCGCATATGAAAATAAAGCACTTGTTGCTGCATGCCATGATTTAAATATTCCCATTTATGAATTACAGCATGGTACAATAAGTAAATACCACATGGGTTACTCATACCCCTATGAAAAAGTAAAAGACAATATTGAATATTTCCCAGATAAATTACTTAGTTTTGGAGAGTATTGGAAATACGCTTGTAATTACCCTATAAAAAAAGAGAATATACAAGCTGTAGGATTTTCTTATTTCGAAGAGAACTCAAAAAAATTTAAAGAAGTATCTAAGAAAGATAAACAAATCCTTTTTATATCCCAAGGAGTAATAGGAGAATACTTATCAAAATTTGCATATGAACTTCTAGAAATAATAAATAATGAAAATAAAGATTTCAATATAATATATAAACTTCATCCTGGAGAATATGCTAATTGGCAAAAAAATTATCCTGAACTTGTAGAAGCTGTAAAAGACAATAAATTCACAGTTATTGACAATAGTAAAACCCCACTTTATAAGTTATTTGCAGAAAGTAAATATCAGATAGGGGCATTCTCTACAGGCATTTATGAAGGATTACAATTTGATTGCATAACTTACATTGTAAATCTTCCAGGTATAGAATATTTAGATACTTTAATAAAAAAGGGCATTGTAAAAAAAGTCAACTCCCCTAAAGATTTGTTTGACAATATCAAATTTAAACCAAATAAGTATAATAAAAATTGTTTTTTTAAACCATTTGATAAAAAATTATTTAATAATATTTTAAATAATTAAAAATTTAAAAAATAATTTTTTACAATATCAAATAAATATAATAATATAAAATAATAAAAAATACCATAATATTTTAAATATTTTAATTCTTTAAAGATTAGTTAAAAATAAAATTTATTCGATTAATAAGAAATTAGAATGATTAATTTTCAACAGATATAATATAAAATTTATTTTATGATTAAATGGTGATATATTGCTTGAATATAAACGATTCGTTCAAAGAATAGGGCTTGTAGGTATTACAAATATACTTATATCCTTAAGTAGTCTTATTTTCATTCCAATAATCACCAAATCATTTACAACTGCAGAATATGGAATGTGGTCACAAATTTTAACTACAGTAGCATTATTACCAAATATTGCTAATTTAGGATTACCTTATACAATGGTGAGATTTTTATCAGCAGAAACTAATAAAAGAAAATTTAAAGAATCATTTTACCCAATGGTTACCACTACAACCATTTCAACAATCATTATATGTATTTTATTCTTGATATTTGCACAACCTTTAGCAAATAGTCTGTTTAATGGAAATTTAAACATCCTTAGAATTACAGTCATAATATCATTTTTTGCATGTATAAATTTAATGTTAATTTCATATTATAGAACTGTAAAAAAAATGAAAAAATATTCAGTATACCTTGTTCTTCAAAGTTATATTGGTGTATTTGTTTGTATCTATCTTACAATGACACACCACCCAATAGAAACTGTGGCATGGGGATTATTTACAGGATATTTTGCAGTGTTTTTAATGATGTCTATTAATATTATACATAGTTTGGGATTTGGATTCAAATTCAATACTTTAAAAGAAGAAATCAAATTTGCACTTCCAACAGTACCTAGTAATATTTCTAGTTGGGTTGTTGATTCTTCAGACAAATATATAATAAGCATTAGTTTAGGTACAGCTGCAGTAGGCTGTTATTCTCCAGGTTATGCACTTGGTAGTATACTTTTAATGTTTTTAAGTCCATTTGCAGTATTACTTCCTGCAGTACTTCCAGAATACTTTGAAAAAAATGATATTGAAGAAGTTAATAAATACATGAAATATTCAATGAAATATTACTTACTTTTGACAATTCCTGCAGCAGTAGGATTAAGTATACTCTCAAAATCCCTTTTATTAAGTATTACAACATTTGATATTGCACAAAAAGGTTTTATAATAACACCATTTGTTGCATTAGGTGCAATATTTATGGGAATCTATGGTATAACCAATAATATACTAATTCTAGAAAAAAACACCAAAATACTTGGTAAACTATGGATTTTTGTTGCTATATTAAATATAATTATAAACATATTAATTGTCCCAAAAATAGGTATATTAGGTGCTGCAATAGCAACTTTAATTTGCTATATATTTGCATTTTCAGTTACTACAGTTGTATCAAAAAGGTATATGCCTTTACCATATGAACATAAATCAACTATAAAAATAATAGTTGCATCAATTATTATGGGAGTTATAGTGTATTTAATAAATCCAATAGGAATAATTAATATTATACTTGTTTCAATAATTGGGGCTATAATTTACTTTGTTTTAATTTTAGCATTTAAAACAATTAGTAAAAAAGAGATTAACATGATTAAATCCATGATTTAATTTAATTAATATTTTTACAATACTAAAAAGATTTTATTTAAAAAGTAAATTAAATATATCCGTTAAAAAAAATATAAAAAAAGGAAATTAAAATAATGTTATTGCATCTGGAACAGATCTTAACATTGCATCATGTATTGGTCTCATTGTAGATGTGATAATAGAAGTATCAACTTTTTCAGCCATTGCTTTATCATCACCATGAGCAGGCAATATATTAGCATTAAGACATGATTGTAAATTATCAACAGTTACTTTTTCAATCCATGGATCAATATCAGAAATAGTAATTTCATCAATGCCCTGTTTATCTAATTCTTGAGCAAGAGCCCATGAAACAAAACGGCCACCAAGTAAACCAATATTATCCCCATTTACTTTAGAAGCTATACCTTCAACATCATCTTTAATTTTAAGATTTTTATACATTTTAGCATTTACCATTGTAGCCCAATGAGCATCCCCAAGTTTAAAGTCCCCAATTTTATTTGGATATATCTTATCAGGACCAACTATTTTTACAGCTCTTGCAATAGAAAGCATTTCATTTCTACCAATAGGCAAATCATAAGATGAAGGAACTTCCTCTTTAATAATTTTTAAAACACGTGGAAGACCAAATTTACCTCTTTTTGCTGTACCTGGTTCATAACCACACATATAACCATGATGGTTTTTAGGAAAACCCGTAATAATCATATTTAAACCAGCCCTAAGACCAATTCTACATTCATGTTCATATGCCCCATTAGTTGCAACAACCCCTCCCGGAGTTAAAATTCTAGCTGCAGCAATAGTTCTTGCATATGCATCAGTAGTATCTTTAGCTCTATTAAATGGTCCACCCTCAATAACAAAAACATCAGTGCCAAGACCCATAGCTGCTTCAAAACCAGTTATAACATCATCATAACCATCACCAACAAACATGATTGTTTCAAGGCCTTTACCATATTTTTTAGCAAGTTTAGCTGTATCTTGAGCTTCGGTAATTGGTGCTGCATGTGCTTCACCAGTTTGTTGCATTGAAACATTGACAGCAACTGAAGAAGATAATTTTACCCATTCCTCTTTATCTCCTGCTTGAGCCAATTCTTTATCAATAAGACGTTCATGGATTCTTCCTCTAGGACATTCTTTAAATCCAGGACCTTCATTATAACAGTCCCCACCACAAGCAGTAATTGGTCTTGGAAATCTCATAGCCCCATTAATACCAAAATGATCTAAATCAAGTGGAACATCAACTGCATCATAAACTTCTTGCATAACTTCCAAACCAGTTTTACCAAAACGTTCACCAATATCTGCAAATGCATATGCACATATATGAATTGGAGTACCTAATTTATTTGCTAAATAACAATTACCCAATAAATCAATTTCTTCTAAATCAGAAGCACAAGTTCCAACAACAGCTTCAGTAATATCACAACCAAGAGGAAACTTTTTAAAGTTTGAACCTAATTTTAAAACATCATCAAGAGATAATTGACTAATAGCATCAACCACCCCAGTAACATCTTTTTTAGCTTTAGATAATTCTAAAGCAGCATCCATATCATTTACAGCCTCTTTAACTAAATCATACATCATAATCACACATTTTATTTTAAGATAAGTGTTTAGTCTTTAAAATTTTTAAACTAAATATTATATAATATACATTTATACTAAATGTAAATATTTATAATTTTATAATTGATTTTAATAAAAACAAACAAAATAAATATAGATTATTTAAAACAAGCTAAAATAAAAAAGTAATACCCTGATAAAAAAAATTAAAAAAATATGCTAAAGAGTTTCTAAAAAACAAAGTAATTAAAAACCATAAAAATCTAAACAATCCCAATAAAGTTAAAAAAAA
>JBJFGN010000012.1:48329-78399 GCA_051892775.1 Methanobrevibacter sp.
ACAAACTAATTAAAAACCATAAAAATCTAAACAATCCCAATAAAGTTAAAAAAAAACAAACTAATTAAAAACCATAAAAATCTAAACAATCCCAATAAAGTTAAAAAAAATAAAAAAGTAAAAAAGATGTATATTTAAGCTACATCTTGAAATTTACCTTCTTTTCTTTCTTTATAAATTTCTGGATATTTTTTGGCATAATCAGATTCACTCATATAATGCTTTTCACCATTAACCATTTCATAATAAGTATCATTATGATTTAAAGTAGATTTATCCTCAGATACAGAAGAGTCAGAGGTCCCATTACTAGAAGAATTATTAGAATTTACTGTAGAATTATTAACAGTAAGATTAGTAGCATTAGTAAGATTAGTTGTATTATTACTAGGTGAAGGATTTAAACTAAAAGAATATACCCCAACACAAGCAATTATAATTAGAATCCCAATTAATACTAATAATAATTTATTTTCCATTATATCAACTCTTTTTTAATAATATCTACATACTTATATCATAATTAAAAAAATTGATTTTATAAACTAAGTATATAGATACAATTTAGATTATGGTTAAATTATTATATAAATTTTTCTAGAATGTTTAAATAAATATAAAAAAAATAAACAAAATTCTTAAATAACAAAGACAAAATTAAAAAAAAAACAATAAAAATATTAAAAATTAAATTTAAAAAACGAAAAAACAATAAAAAATAAGAAAAGTAATACAAAATAAAAAAACAACCTCATATAAAATAAATAATGAAAACAGATTAAAATAGAAATAAATAATAAAAAAAGTGTAATATTAATAAAAAATAAATATAAACAAAATAAATAATAAAAATATGAAAATAACAATTAAACTACATGAAAAACAACTTAAAAACACTTAAAAAATCAGCAAAAAATATGAAAAAATTATTACAAAAAATCAATTATAAAAGTTTATATATAGACTTCAATAAAAATAATATTACTACTATGCTACATACAAAATATTAAAAAGAAATCTTATTTTGATAAAAGAATAAGTTTATTTTAGAGATAATTAATTTAAAGATTAATTAACAATTTTTTTATAAAAATATAAATCTAACCCTTAATTTAAAAATTATTGTATTAAATAGATTATAGTATATTTTAGTTTATAACTATAAATCTAACCCTTAATTTAAAAATTATTGTATTAAATAAAAATACATAAGTATGTACAGAGCAAGTAGTTAAATAAATATATTTAAGGAGACAATGAAAATGAAAGTAGCAATTTTAGGTGTTGGATGTTACAGAACTCACGCTGCAAGTGGAATTACAAACTTCTCAAGAGCATGTGAGGTAGCTGAAAAAGTAAATAAACCAGAAATATCAATGACTCACTCAACTATTGAAATGGGTGCAGAATTATTAAATCTTGCTGGTGTAGACGAAGTAGTAGTATCTGATCCTGTATTTGAAAATGGATTAACTATTATTGATGATTTTGCTTATGAAGATGTAATTGCAGCTCACAAAGAAGATCCTGAAAAAATCATGCCACAAATCAGGGAAAAAGTTAAAGAAGTAGCTAAAGATTTACCTACCCCACCAAAAGGTGCAATCCACTTTACTGACCCAGAAGATTTAGGTATGACTACCACTACTGATGATAAAGCAGCAGTAGAAGATGCTGATTGGGTAATGACCTGGTTACCAAAAGGAGATATGCAAAAAGGAATTATTGAAAAATTCGCTGACGCTATCCCAGAAAATGCAATTATTACCCACGCATGTACTATCCCTACCCCAATGTTTAAAGGTATCTTTGATGACTTAGGACGTAGCGACTTAAACGTTTGTTCTTACCACCCAGGAGCTGTTCCTGAAATGAAAGGACAAGCTTACATTTCTGAAGGTTACGCATCTGATGAAGCTGTAAAAACTTTATTAGATTTAGGTACTAAAGCTAGAGGAAACGCATACACCTTACCTGCAAACTTACTTGGTCCTGTATGTGATATGTGTTCAGCATTAACTGCTATTACTTACGCAGGTATCTTAGGATACAGAGATACTGTAACACAAGTTTTAGGAGCTCCAGCTGGATTTGCTCAAATGATGGCTGCAGAATCCTTAAAACAAGTTACTGCTCTTATGGAAGATGTTGGTATTGACAAAATGGAAGAAAGTTTAAACCCAGCTGCATTATTAGGTACTGCTGATTCAATGAATTTCGGTCCTACTGCAGAAATTTTACCAACCGTCTTAGAAGCATTAGGTAAAAGAGGACAATAAGTCCTTTTAAATTTACCTTTTTCCTTTTTTTAACTTATGATTTTATACAACCTATATAAATAAGGATTCTGTTGAAGAACATTTAAAACCAAATAATAATTTTATGAAATTTGAAATTTAATTAATATTTCAACATAGTCTAATAAATTCTAAAATTTTTAATAGTATTCAAAATCAATAGATTTTGAAAATATTTAATAAAATAATCTGGTGTTTACAATGATAGACGAAATACTTAATAAAGTTAAAAATAATGAGGAGCCAACAGATAGTGAACTTCTTGAACTTTTTGAAATAGATAATGAAAGTAATTTAAAAAAGTTATTGAAAGTAGCATCAGATATTCGTAGTCAAAATTATAATGAGATTAAACTTACTTCTACAATACATTTAACAAATAAATGCCTTATTGAACCAAAATGTAAATACTGCGGATTTGCTGCAAAAACATCAAGCCATGGTTATTACAATGCATTTTATAAATCAAATGAAGAAATTTTAGAAGCTGCAAAATGTGTTGAAAAATCAGGCATCCCTAGAATAAGTTGTTCTGGAGGATATGGATACAAAGGTAAGCAAGGAGTAAATGCAGTGAAAATCATTAAGGAAAATACAAACCTTGAAACCCTTGTAAATGTTGGAGCAGATCTTAACGAGAAATCAGTAAGACAATTAAAAGAATATAATGCAGATACCATATGTATCAATCTTGAAACAACCAATAAAGAATTATTTAAAAAATTAAAACCTGGTGACAGTTTAGAGGATAGAATTAATGCCTGTGAAATGGTTTGTAATGAAGGTTTAGAGTTATCTTCAGGTTTACTTATAGGAATTGGAGAATCATATCAAGACAGAATCAACCATCTTAGATTCTTAAAAAGATTTAAAACACTTGGAGAAATTCCAATTATGGGATTCCATCCATATAAAGATACCCCAATGGAAAATGTTCCAGTATGTCCTGTTGATGAACAATTAAAAACTATTGCAATTACTCGTATTTTATATCCGAAAATTAGAATCACAGCACCAACCCCAACAATTGGTCCTGAAAATGTAGAATATTCCCTTAATGCAGGAGCAAGTAATTTAGCTACAGTAATTCCAGAAGATTACCCATTATATGTAAGAGGAGTTGGATCACCAGAGTATGGTAATTTAACAGAAGTTGTTAATGTTATTGATAATCTTGGTCTTGGAGTAGAAGGAAATATAGCAGTTGCTGCTAAATAAAAAATATTATTTTTACTTTTTTTATAAAAATATCAAAAATTATTTTCTAAAATTTTTTTATATTTATAAAAACTAAAAATTTAATAAAAAATAACAATTGTTATATAAAAATACTAGTAAAATAAGAATAGACTAGTAAAATTTTTATAAAAATTTTAATAAAAATCTAAATATATTAAATTATTAAAATTTGGGATAAAATGGCTTTTGAAGAAATTATTAAAAATGCAACTGAAGAATCAGTCAATGGGACCCGTACTGGAGATACAATAACAGAAGTTCAAGCAATTCAAAAATATATTAAAAATGCTAAAAAAATAGTTATACCAAATAAAAATGGTATAAAAGTAAAAGTCATAAACAAAGTTTTAACTGAGTATGACTTACCAAAAGCAGAATACTTAAAAATAAATACTAATTTCGCAGATTCAAATAGGTATCCTGCTATTGCAAAAGGACTATTAGCTGTAGATCAAAGTAATGCAGATTTAATAATTGCAAGGGGAAGATTAGGATTACCTGGTTCTGGTTCACTTTTAATATTTATGGACAATAAAGGTAGGATTTTAACTAGTGGATCATCACCATCCCATGCAATAAGTAAAATAGATATAGAAGATGCTGTTTATAATGAAACTGTAGAGGCTCTCGAAAAAATAGGTTTTTCAAAATCCCAAAAACAATAAGTAATGTGATTAAATGACTAAACTTGAAAATAAAAATATAAATAAAGAACTAGATTACCATACTGGAATAAGTAATGAAGTATTGACAATAGTTTCAAAAATTAAAGTAATAGACATTATAAATTATATTACCAAAACAAAAACTGAAAGTGTAGTTAGCTGGATTAAAACTTTAAAAAATAATAATGATATAAATTCAGAAGATACATTAATTGTTGTTGGAACATATTTTACTGGTCTTGGAATTATAAAAGCATTAAATAAAGAATTCAAAAAAATTATTCTTATTGACATATACCCCCATCTTGAAGAGCTATTATATACCTCTGTTGGAGGAGAAAAATTAAAAAAAGGAAATGTAGAATTTTCTTCTGATTTAAAAGATATCTGTAAAGGAGACATAATAATTGACACTACAGGATTTGGAGGATTAAATCCAGAACAATCAAGTAAAATTAAATGTAAAGCATTTTTAATAGAGGACCCTACTGCTGAAGATAATGATAATTTACTTAAAAATAAAAATAATATCCATGAAAGATTAAACCTTGTTAATGCTAATAAAAAGGCATATATAAAAACAAAAGGTTTAAACACAAAAACTTCAGGTACAATGACATTTACAATAAAAATATTAAATAAAACTATCGATGATGCATTAAATGAAAATGGGGTACTTTATAGTGCAGCAGAAATGACTTTTTATGAAGATATCATATTTAAAGAAAAAAATATTGAAAAATTTATTAGAACAGCTACTAGAAATGCAATTAAAGTATCAAGTATTAAATTATTAGATGTTGACAAACTCATTGAAAATAATTTAGATAGATTAGAGAGTAATATTATTAAATGCTAATACATTATTAAAAAAATAATTTAAAAGAAAATTAAACTGTAAATTCATCTAAAGAATGGTAAAAATGAAAGCTCTTGATTTATTTAATAAAATTGATGAAATAATTCCTAAAGAATTAGCATTAAAAAATGATGATATTGGATATCATGGCCAATTAAATCCAAAAAATTTAGATATAAAAAATATTAAAATTATGATGGATTTATATCCGGATTATGATATTTATAATAAAGATACATTAATTATTACACATCACCCACCAAAATTTAATCCAAAAACCCCAAATTACACAATACATTCAAATTGGGACATTATTAATGGTGGTGCAAATGATGCTCTCGCAGAATCATTAGATCTTGAGGTTATAGATTATTTTGATAAAACTACGAAAATTGGTAGAATTTGTAAAGGAAACACTAATATAAAAAAATTACTTTTAAAAATAGACAATAACTTTAGAATTAAAAAAGACAATAATGATATTAACTCTGTTAGAGTAGTAAACTATAAAGACACAACAATTAAAAACATTGCAATAATTTCTGGATTTGGATTAAATAATTTAGAATACATAAAATTAGCAAAAAAACTTAATATGGATTTATTAATATCTGGAGATTTAACACAATCCGGAGCCGTACTTGCTCGTAACATTGGAATAAGCATAATTGATACAAATCATCATAGTTGTGAAATTCCAGGTTTAATAAAATTAGAAAAAACAATAAAAAAAATAGGTATTCCTACAGAAATCATTGATACCGGATTACCTTGGAAAGATATAAACTTAAATTCAATTAAAAAATAAAGAAGATGATTAAATGAGTGACAAAATTCAAAAAGTAGAAGATGCGAAAGTCCCAAAAGGAACAGTTGATTTAGTAGGTTTTGGAAGGTTAGGTCTTAGAATTGGAATTAACCTTATACAAGTACACAGAGGAGGACCAAAAGTAATCAACATTTTTGATGGTCAAAAAATTTCAAATGGAGATATCATATTCCATCTAAATGGTGGAAAAGTTGGACAATACAAGGGAGAATTATTAAAAGAACTCTGTAAACATGACCCTGATTTCAGGGCAGTTAACACATATAATGAAGATATCAGCGATGAAAATATTGATAAAATTCAAGGAGATGTAGTCGCTATCCAAATAGCTGGTGGTGACACTATTCCTACAGCAGCAAAAATCATTAAAAAAGCCCATAAAAATGGGGCTACTGTAATTGGAACTGGAGGAATTTTTGGAATTGGCGAAGAAAAAATCATTGTAAAAGACATTTCTGAGTTTGATGATTCAAACCCTGTAATTAATGCTCTTAGAAAAGAAGGGATTAATGAAAATTATAAAATTATTAGCACAAATAGATTTATTCGTGACAATGTTCCAATTACCCCATATGTTTTAGACAAAGTAGCTAACACCATTACAAGAGAAATCTTAAAGGCATTATAATAAATAAATTTATATTTAAAATTATAAAAATAAAACATTAAACTATAAAAAAATTATTATAGATATATATCAATATATCTATAAAAACTAATATTTTTTTAAAAAGACAATATCATTAATTTTAGATACTATAATATTTTTAGTCTCATCTGAGAATCTATGAGGTTCATTATCAAATATAAATAAAGAAGAATTTGAATATGCTTTATCTGCATTAATTGCATATGAAACAGGAACCCTTTGATCTAATTTTCCATGAAATATATAAACTGGCTTTTTATAATCTTTAATATCATCATAAAGATTGATATTTGAAGAATCATTAATATACTTCTCACCTAAATACTCAGGCATTAAATTTAAAACATTATCTTCACGCATATTATCCGAATTACGTGTATCATCAGGAATAACATATGCAGGTGCAAATAAAAACAATGCGGCAATATCTTTAGTTCTGCTAGGAGCTAAAAGACTGCTTACAAGACCTCCCTGACTATGACCTGCTAAATATAATCTATTAGAATCTACAAAATCTAATTTTTTAACATTATCTATTACACAATTTAAATCGTCAATTTCAGTAATTGGAGACATTTCACTTATTTTACCATCACTTTTACAATCATAACCCCCTCCTCTAAAATCGAATACGACACTTGCAATGCCATAGTTTAGTAATTTTTTAGCATAAGGAATCATATATGTATAATTAAGGGATAAACCATGAGATAAAATAATAGTTGGAACCTTATCTTTCAAATCACCAGGTTTATAAATTAAACCATTAATATTTTCATTATTAAGTTTACAATTAAAATCTTCTATCATATTACCATTTCACTTATAAAATAAAATTAAAAATTTAGAGGTGTAATAATTACTTTATAATTAATTAAAACCTTGCATTTAAAGTAATAATTTTAATTTAAAAAATCCATAAAATTTAATTAAAACTTTAAACACTGTTAAAAACTTATTTAATTTAAAAATTTAAATTTCTAAAATCCAAATGTTTTCAAACTAGAAATAAGATATACTTAAATTTAAAGGATTTCGAAAAATCAAAAAATTTAAATTTAAATTCTTTATACAACCTCTTATTATAATAAAAAAAAACAATAATTAAACTAAAATATGTTAAAAAAAATATATAAAACTAATTAAAAATAAATAATTTAGATATAAGGAAGAAAGAAAATGATAAAAATAGCAACAGCAGAATGTTTTACACATGGAGTTATAGCTCGTCAAATCCATAATCTTGCCCAAAATTATTATGGAGATTTTGGTGCTGATAAAAACCTCATAAATCAGATCAATAATGACATTAACGAAAATTACGATTTTACAAAACTTAGTATAAGTTGCGGATTATTCATCCCAACACTTGAAGCAGTTCAAAAAGTATTGGGAGTTGAAAATCCGCCAAAACCATATAAATTAATAAAAGGCATTAAAGTATATAATGAGGAAGATGACAAAAAAGTAGCCAGAATTATGGGTCAAGCAGTAAAAGAAATAAGTGACGCAGATATTGGTATTGGTACTACTGCTGGTATTGGTAGAGGAGGAATTGCAATAATTACCAATAAATATGATGTTATAAGCACAACTAATGTTTATGCAGATCTTATTGAATGTGATTGTGATAAATTAAGTAAAAGACAGAAAGATGGAGTAAAAAAGACCATTGAAATTTTAATTTATATATTAAATGGAAAGATAGAGCAATTAACTAAAGATTTTAACAATATTGAGATTTATAAAAAATAGAACATTAAAATAAATTTTAAAAAAAAAGACAATGAGAAAAGTATATTAAATGTCTTTATCTTGTATATAATACAGTTCCTAAAATTCCAATTTGATTAGACATTGTAAATAAAACCATTTGCACAACTAAAATCAAAATAATTAAGACACCTATATATAAATATTCAGGATTCCCAATAGATTGACGTACTTTATATAAATCAGATTTATCAGAATAACAACGTGACATCATACTGAAAAAAGTTGTTTCGCCCTTTTCATATGCTTTTAAAAACATCATCCCAATGGTATAACCTACTTGTTTTACACGCCATTTATATGGAGTTATTGAACTATGAATATCGAAATTTCTAGATTTTTGACTTGTTCGAATAGATTCTAATTCATCAATAAAAATAAATAAAAATCTTACCATAATTGAAAGAATCATTGCAATATCCCTTGGCATTCCAAGTTTTCTAAGAGACTGTACAATTTCTTGCATAGGACTTGTAGAGGATAAAAGAACAATTGCAGTTAAACAAACAACTAATCTTACACTTAACATAATAGTCCAATTAATACCTAAATCAGTAACATGAATCCATGAAACAGGACTCTGCCATATAATATTACCTGGATGAATAAACGGTTGAAAAACAATAATTGCCCCTGCAAAAGGTAATAATAATATGATCCTTTTAAAACAAGTTTTAAAAGATAAATTTGCAACATACATAGCAGCTAATAAAAATATTTCCATAACTATAGGACCAAGAAGTTGATTTGAAGCAACACAATAAATAATTATAAGTAATGTAATGATAAGTTTAATTCTACCTTCCATATTATGAATAGGAGAATTTTGTCCAGAAATCACGTCTAAATCTACTGCTTCCGTAATATTCATATTTTATTTCCCTTTAAAATTTTTACATATACTAAACAAAATTATTTAATATAAATTTAATTACTATATTTTAAAACTTATAAACCTAATATTAATTAAAATTACCATGTATATTTAAATAAAAATCAACCATGAATTTAATCTAAAAATAAAAAAAATTAAGGAGACTACCTCCTAAAATTAATTATTTTTTCTAACAATGTAAGCTAAACCATAACCTAAACATAGAGTAATAATTCCACCAATAATTAAAGCAGCAATCTCCCCAAAAACACTATTTCCAATTGTATAATCTGACATAGGCACATTAATATATGAATGTTCAATAGAATCTGGAACATTTGAGTCCTCTGCAGATTTTTCAAGGCCATCAGGATTTCCAGATGCTATAAATGGAGATAAACATGCAATAACAACACAAAAAATTATACCTACAATAATAAGGTACTTAGTTTTTTTATCCATAATTAAACCTCATCTTTTCTATTCCAAACTAAAAGATCTGGTCTGTATTTTTCTAACACATAAATTACAATAATTGTTAAAACTGCTTCAATTATACCTATAAATGCATGGTATAATCCCATAGAAGCAAGCCCAAGAGTAAGTGGGAATGTACCAGCCATAGCCATTTCAACAGCACAAGCTTCAGCGGCTACAAATGTTGCAAGCCATGCTCCAACCCCAATTGCAGGATATTTTCCAATGAAATTTTTTAATCCTTTAAAAGTATATAAACCAACACAACCACCAATAATACCCATGTTTAAAACATTAGCAGCGAGAGTGGTAATTCCACCATCTCCAAAGAGTAATGCCTGTATAAGCAATACAACAAAGAATACCAATACACATGCTTCGGGAGCCATAAAAACAATAGCAATTAAAGTACCTCCAACCATATGTCCACTAGTACCAAATGGGATTGGCATATTCATAGACATAATTGCAAATATACCTGCAGCCAATACTGCCATCAAAGGAATACGTTTTTCATCTAAATTATTTTTAGCCCATTTAGTTGCAAAGTATAGTGCAATGATTAAAATTACATAATATATTGCACATTGCCATAGAGGGATAAAACCATCTGGTATATGCATAAAATCACACCTATAATTTTTTATTTATTAATAAAAGAAAATTCTTAAAATTACAATAATACTATTTAATTAAAAAGTATTAATAGATTTTATGGAACCATATTGAAATATAAAAATCTTAAGAAAAAAGTAATACTTTTTACTAAAAAATACACTAAAAAGTAATACTAAAAATTAAATATAAATCAATATTTTTAAAATGTAATTGTTTTTAATATAAATATAATAAAATAATTTCCTTTTACATAGTTGTTTATAGAAAACATGATATATAAAACTTTATTTTGTAATACAATATTGAAAATAAAGGTATTAAAAGTAATACTAATTTAATAAAAAAACTAAATTTTCATAATATAAAGAAATTTAAAAAAATAGGTAAATATAATTTAATCATCCTTTTTACCGAAATAAAACCTTTGTAATAATTTAAAAGTAATTTTTTCTTCGTTTTTCTTTAATTTTAAAATTTTAGCTTTTTTAAAAGCTTTTTTTGCTTCATAATCCATGTTTAATTTTTTATATAGGTTTCCTTTCATCACCCAAGGAATATAAAAAGTATCATCTTCACTTATTGCAGATTCATATAATTTAAAAGCTTCCTCGTTTTTTCCCATATCCTCATAAATAGAGGCTTTCTCAATAATGGCATGAACATAATCTGGTGTTTTATTTAAAACTTTGTTACAATAATTTAATGCTTTATTATAATCATTTTTATTTTTATATTTATCTGCAAGACAAATATCGATTTCCTTAGAAAAAGAGGAAACTATAATTAAAATCAAAGCTAAACAAAGAGCCCCAATAAAATAATCACCAATAATAAAAATAAAATAAATTACAGCAAGAATTAAAATTAATATAAGTAAATTATCATACCATTTCCATCCTTGATACCTATCCATTAAATCACCATACCCATTTCTAAAGAAAAATTATAATTACTAAATTTATAATAAAATTTATCTAATTTAAAAATAAGTTTAATAAAACTTAAGCTTTTAGACAAAATAATTTTCAACAAAGCAGTTAATTAATATATTAATCAAATAATATTTAAATTAATAATATATTTTACTTATATATAAAAATAAATAAAAAGGAAAATAATGACATTTTTATTTAATTTATTAAATCTATTAAAATCTAATAAATAATAAATAATTATATTAAAAACCATTAAAACTTATTATCCCCAATTTAAAAATAAAGAAAAAATACAAAACTAAAAATTAATATAATTAGTATTTAAACAGAAATAAAAAACCAACAATAAAGTCAAAGTAATTTTATAAATAATATAAAAATCAAAGAATAAAACACTTAACAATTATTAAGGTATAAAAATGAAAACACTTGCAAAAATGAATAAAAATGAAAAAATACCCACAAATTCATCCATTGATGAAATATTAAATGGTGGACTTGAAAAAGGAATTATCACCCAAATATTTGGTCCTCCAGGATCAGGAAAAACAAATATATCATTACAGTTATCTGTAGAAGTAGCAAAAAAAGGTAAAAAAGCAATATATATTGATACAGAAGGCGGAATCTCTATTGATAGAATACAACAAATAGCTAAAGATTCCTTTGAAAAAGTTGCAAATAACATTATAATACTGGAACCTACTACTTTTGAAGAACAAGAAGAAGATATAATAATTATTGAATCTTGGTTAAAAAAGAATAAAGAGAACGTAGATATATTAATACTTGATTCTGCTGTAGCATTATATAGAGTAGATGAAAGAAAATCATCCAAATTGAATAAAAGTTTAGGAAGACAAATGGGATTACTTGCAAAAATAGCCCGTAAATATAATATTGCAATTTTAATTACAAATCAAATCTATGCTGCATTTGGAGATGAAGAAAATAAACCTGAAATTAGAGCCGTAGGTGGAACTACATTACAGTATTGGAGTAAAGTCATTATACAATTAGAGAGAACTGGAATGAAAAGTCAAAGACTTGCAACAATAAAAAGACATAATACACTTCCTGAAGGAAAAATTGTAAATTTTCTAATTACAGAAGAGGGAATAAAATAACATTCCTGAAAATTGTAAACAATAGTATCTTATCAATAGAATACCGAAAAACAAGTTTAGATTTAATAATAAATTCAAAAAACAAATTAAAAATAAAATAACACTTAAACATAAAAATATGAAGTTTATAAAAAGAGGAATTAACCTCCCTGAACCATAATCAGTTTTCCTGTTTTAGGGTCTTTATAAACTTTACCTTGTTCTACATAACCTTGACCAGAACTTTTAGAACTTTGAGGAGTTTCATTTAACTCCTGACCTTGAGTTACTTGAGCAACCTGTTGCATAGCCTGAATAGTTGATTCTTTTTGTTGTTGATTCATGTTTTGATTAAATACAACATCTTGCATATTCCAACTTAAAACCAACATAATCATAAATCCCAAAGCTAAAACAAGCATACAATCCACAATATTAGAAGTTCCAGCCATAGGATCCTCATCAACATGTGTACGTCTTCTACGACGTCTTCCATATCTAACCATAAACTCACCTAGAATCTATTTTTAAAAAAGTTAAGTACAGAATCAGTTAAAGTATCTAAATTATCAAGATATTGATCATACCAGCCACTACGTATTTTAGAAATATAATATGCAAGTGCACCAGCACCAATACCTACAACTGTAGTATCAAATGCTACAGTTAATGAATCTGCCAAAGTATTAATATCTCCAGTTTTAAGAGCTGCTAAACCACTACCTAATGGGATTAAAGTTCCCATTAAACCTAAAGTAGGACCAACACGTACAATAATATCAGTCCTTCTAAGTTTTTTACTGAGAAGCTCTTCACGTCTTTCTACTAATCTGGTAGCCATAGTTTCTTTAGCTTCATATGACAAGTCTTCAGAATCTAGAATTTTAAATAAAATTTTCTTTTGAGACTTGTTAATTTTTGCATTTTGAATATATCCCCTAACTTCTTCAACAGAATTACTCTTATCAATATTTTCAATTAAAGAATCAATTTCTTTAATAGAAACTTCTTTTCTAGAAGTATATTCTGCAATTAAAGAACCTAAAGAAATTACAACATAAAATGCAAAAATTAATAAAAGAACTATAACTGGGATTAAAAGACTTTGAGATATAACATTCAAAAGAGAAGTTAAGAAACTTCCTCCAGGAATACTTACTGCCATTTAATTTTCTCCTATTAATTTTTTATTATATAAATAAATGAAATTATAATCTATTTAAACTAGAAATCCTCATTTTTACGAGTATATAATGCCCCTAAGACTAACAAAACAACAGCAATTATAACCACATATACTAAAGATGTAACAGATGATATTGTAATTCCACCTAATGATTTCTTCATAACCGCAGTAACATTAGGGATTATGAGTGGTGAAAGTAAGAAATACAACCCTATAAAAAACATGAAGTCTCCAAGAATAATAGGATAAGGTGTACTTGAAACTTTGATAATAACATCTGCAATGAAATAAGTAATTGTAATAACAGCAACAAGTGCTAATGCTACTAACCAACTTAAATTCATCATACTTATTCCAACCATTGGGGTAACTATTAAAATACTTGCAATAATAGCACCAAAACAACATGGACATGGAGCAATAATTGCAATTGCTGCAGGTTTTGCAGTATCTTTACCATGAACTTTAAATTCACGTATAGTAAGAATACCTGCACCAATCATAATACAAGCCATTATTAAATAGAACCATGTATTAAATCCATAGACTATTGATGTTATTTGAGTAGCAAATGGTTGACATATATAACTAATAACCATTATACCTCCGAAGTATAATAGGTCAACTAATGCCAACCATTTTTTAGGCATATGAGATAAACCAGAAGCTAAACCTACTTTAACTCCAAAAACAAGAACAGCAGCTAAAATACCAAATTGTAATAAAACTGACATTCCATTCATATTTATCACGTCAAATAATTATTATAATACTAAATTGAATAATCATAATCTTCAATAAAATAATAAGAAGTCAAACAATGAAAATTCAACAAGTTTTTAATAAATTAAAAAATTTACCTAATAAAAATCTTTTTTATAAAAAAAGACCATATTACAAAAAATAAATTAAAAAATTTACTAATTAATATTTATTTTTATACTACAATTTAAAGTTTTTGAAAAAAAATAACAATTTTTAAAAGGTTCATATAAGATAATAATAAATTAAAAGTAGCTAACTCATAATATATACAATTAAATACTGTAAAATTTAAAAATAATAGATAACTATTAATAAATAAATAAAAAACTAATTTAAATCCAATTAAAAAACTTAAGATAAATTTATAAAATATAAATTATATTAGAATAAAAGACATATATTTTCTTCTTATTGAAATCCTTTAATTTGTAATATAAATTTATTTCTAAATTTAAAAATAAACAGAATATGAGAAATTAAAATTTTTAATGTAATATGCCTTTAAAGAATCTAAATTTTAGGTTCTAATTTTTTAATAGAAATCCCCATAAAAACAATAATCATGGGGAAAAAGAACAAATATAAAATCACCAATACATTAGGATTTATTACATCACCAATTACAGTAGATGCTCCAATTAATATTATTAAGAATACAACTGGAATAAGAATTACAAGAAACGTATAAATCATGATAAAAGCATTAAGTTTTTGAGAATAATTTTTTAGTTTGATTCTCATATCAAATGCAGTATCTTCTGCAATAATAGATAATGCCTTGGAAAGATTAGAACCGAGTTTTTTACTTGTAATAATCTGATAAATTAAACGATTTAAACTTTGAGAATTTACTCTTTTAGACATATTAGTTAAAGAATCTTCAATATACATACCATATTTAACTTCATTAATAACCCTTAAAAATTCAGTAGACAAAATACCATAATCGGATTCTGAAATAGATAATAAAACATCATTTAAACCTTTACCTGACTTAAGTTCAATAACCATTTGTCTCAATGCAAAAGGAATTTCCCTTGAAATATTAGAATAAATATTTCTCTTTTTAATTTCAGGAAATTTAATTATAAAGTAAAAAAATAATAATAAAAGAATAAGAAGAATTAGAGCAATTTCAAATGATAGAAAATAATAAGAGAATATGAAAATTACAAAAACAAGAAGTAAAAAAGTTCTAATATTATCATTAAATAATTTAGTTAATTTTTTAAAATAATTATCATCAATTTTATTTACAATATTATCAAAAACCTCAAATTCTTTATCATTAACATTATCTGTAGAATAAAGATAATTGTTTTTAAAACTAGATTTAAAGTAATTTTCAATATTAAAAATGAAAGAGTTATACTTAAAATATTTATTAAAATCAATAGATCTACTAGAATTTGAAAAACCAATAAGAGATTTTAAGTATTTTAAATTAACCTTATCAATAAAAATATTTAATTTATAGAATAAATTAAAAATAAAATCAATTAGATAAATTAAAAGATTAATAAAATTTATAAAAAACTTTTCAAACATAATTAAACCTTAAAAAATATTTAGGCGACTTTTTAAGTAAAGATAAAAGCTTATCTTTATCAGTATAATAAAAATCAATAATTTTACTTACTACCTTATTAGATCTTAAATTATTTTCCGCCATTAATTCTAAAACTAGTCCCCTAATTTTAATCTCATCATCAATATATTTTCTTGAAATATTCCTAGTTCTCATTATCCTTTCAATGGTATTAGATGAAAACGTGATATTTTCAAAATCATCTAAGGAAGGATTCCATTGAAAGATTTTATTTAATTGAATAGTACCTTCTTCAATTCCTACAACTTCACTAAGTTCAGTGACGCGCCTATAACTTACACCATTAGATTTATAAAATCTCTTTTGCATTAAAATAAAATCTATTGCAGAAATCATTATTTTAGGAACACACATTGGAGGATTGGTTAAACGTGTAATAGTTTCCCGAGCATTATTTGCATGCAATGTTCCAAAACCAGAATGACCTGTATTAAGAGCCGTAAAAAGGGTTATTGCTTCTTTAGATCTTACTTCACCTACAATAATTCTATCTGGTCTTTGTCTTAATGCATTTTTAACTAAATCGTCCATATCTAACTTCCCCTTACCCTCAATATTCGCTAATCTCGTTTCCATTCTAAGAATATGTTTATGAGGTATTTGAAGTTCTAAAGTATCTTCAATAGTTATAATTCTCTCTTTAGGATTGATAAAAGATGAAAGAGCATTTAAAGTGGTTGTTTTTCCAGAGCTTGTTCCACCAGAAATAATAATATTTGCAGATTCTACACCTAAACCATCAATACATAACCATAAAAATGCTGCAAGATTAGAATTTAATGTTTTATTTTTTATCAAATCAATAATTGTAAATGGATCTTTTTTAAATTTACGAATGGTAATCGATGGACCATCTGCAGATATAGGGGCCAAAGTTGCATTTACCCTAGAACCGTCTTTTAATCTTGCATCCAAAATAGGTGACTCATTATCAACACGTCTATTGTTTTTTCTTGCAATTAAATCGATTATTTTAACAATTTCTTCATTATTAGAAAAAGAAATATTTGTTTCTAACATACCATATTTTCTATGATAAACATAAATTGGTCTGTTTGAACCAATAACCATAATCTCTTCCAAATCATCATCTTTAATTAATGGATTTAAAATCCCATAACCATTAATCTCCTCATAAAATCTTTGTGACAAATTATTGATATATTCCCCATCAAAAGAATCATCCAAAATATTATTTCTTATAATAATTTTAATATCATTTAATTTAATATCATTAGAAGATTCATTATTTAATGCCACATCTACAAGCTTACTACGTATATTACTTAAAATAGTTTTTTCTTCAAAACTGAAACTGTAATTATTTTGAACATTATATTTATAACCCTCATTTGTTAAAACAATATTAGAATCAGAACCTGTTTTAAAAGCCATATGTAGATAAAAGATTAAAATAAAATAAATAGCTTAATTAAATTAATTAAAAAAATAATAAGACATTAAAAAGATTCTCAAAAAATAAAAATTAAATGAAATTAAAAAATATAAATCTGTTGAAAAACATATTTATTTAAAAATTCAATGTTTTAAACCCTATTAACTTTTAAAATTAGAATAAATTTTATATTAAATTTGGAAGAGTTCAACAAAAAAAACAAAAATACACTATCCCCATTAAATCAGGAATATTTAAATTAAAAAATAAATATTATCTAAAATTAAAAATAAAAAAATAAAAAAAATAAATAAAATAAAGAAAAAATTAAATAATTTCATAAATCATTCTTAATGCATCAAGTAAACCATGTGAATACTCAATACAACCAAAAGCTGTTCTAAAATCTTCTTTTTCTAGATAATATTTAGAATCATTTTTATAATCAACAGCTCTATCATAAACATCTTTTTCCAATTTAGAAAATTCAATATCTGCAACTTGATTAAGATTTCTTTCAAGCTTTTCAATATCAATTTTAACTTTTTCTTTAGTCTCTAAATTATCCATAATATTCCCTCTGATTTAATCTTGTCTTTTTTTCCTACGAATTATTTTTTTAGAATCATTTGGATCAAATGGAGCGTCTTCTCCTTTAGGACCATCATATTCATAATTTAATCTTAAACCATTATCTTTTTTATTATTTTCTTCATCAAATAAAGATTCAAACTCTTCATCTGAAACAATATCTCTTTCAAGAGGTTCATCATCCACGTTTTTAAGAGAATTATTAGATTTATTAGATTCTAATGGTGTTTTTTTACCTTCCTTATCCATTTTATCTAATTTTTCTAAATCAATAGAAGAATTATTTTCTTCATCATTATCTTTAGATAAAGTTACAGGCTGTTTACTGAATCTATTTTTCTCTTCTTCTGTAACCTTCCAAACATGATAAACCCTTTGTCCAACAGTAAAGTAAGATAATAACATTAGAATTATTAATATATATGTAAAGTATAATGGTTTATAATAATAGCCTACAATTGCGCCAACCATTATAATAATAAGTCTTACTGCACGTTCTGCAATACCTACATCACATTGAATTCCTTTAGATTCTGCTCTTGCTTTTACATAACTTACAGTAATTGCAGAATGAACTAAAAGAATAGCTATAAACCAAGTACAATATTTTCCAAAAGCAATTCCAATAATTATAATTGCATCAGAAAAACGATCCATAGTTGAATCTAGAAAAGCTCCAAAGTCAGTAGTCCTATTATGATATCTAGCTACAGCACCATCTAAAACATCGAAAAAACCACTAAGTAAAATAACAACAGCCGCCTCTCTCAAATAACCTTTAGCAAAAAATATTGCGGCAGCTAAAGCAAAAAATGGAGAAATAGCCGTTAAAATATTAGGATTAACATTTAATCTTTTAGCTATAGGATTTAATATCTTTGTTAAAAAGGGTCTTAAACTTCCAAGCATAGATTTAATTATATATTTTTATAAATATAAACTTTAGTTTTAAATATAAGCAAAATCCATATAAAAATATACATTAACTAATATAGAATATAATAATCTTAAAAAAAGGTAATAAAATGAAAAAATTTAAATTAAATCCAGAAAATCCCGATATAAATTTAATTTATAAAGCCATTGATATTTTAAAAGATGATGGTGTCATTTTATACCCTACAGATACAATATATGGATTAGGTGCAAATATATTCTCAGATAAAGGAGTAAGAAGAATATATGAAATCAAAGAAAGATCTACCAAAAAGCCATTATCTGTATTAGTTTCAAATTTTGATGGGTTAAAATTAGTAGCAGAAACAGAAGGGAAAGAAGAAATTATTAAAAATTATTTACCGGGACCATATACATTTATTTTGAGAAGAAAAAAAATAGTCCCTTCAATTGTTACATCATATACTTCAAAAGTAGGAGTTCGTATACCCGATAACAAAATATCACGGCTTTTAAGTATAAATTTCCCAATAACAACAACTAGTGCAAATATCTCAAACAAAGAGGTTATGTCTAATCCAAAAGACATAATGAAACAATTAAAAAAAGAAGTTGATTTGATAATCGATGTTGGAGAATTAAAATGTAAAAATCCATCTACAATTATTGATTTAACAAAAAAAGAACCTAACATTATAAGAAAAGGTAAAACTTTACAAGATCCTCCCAATGTTTAAATAAAAAATTTAAATAAATCATGCACTAATTTAAAATCACTTTTATCTAAACTTTTAACTAAAAAATAGAATCTAAAAAAACCCAATTCATCTAAAATTTAATTTTATGATTCCCACTATTTCTAAATTTAATAATATACCCATTACTATTTCTAAATTTAAAATAATTTTTACCATAAATTTAATGATTTCAACAAACTAAAAATATTATTTTAAAGATTAAATTTACTTAAAAATTTTAAGTAAACCCAAAGAATATTAAAAATCATAGAAACAATGAAAAAACTATTTTTATAAAAAGAATAATTTAAAAATATTTCATGAATAAATTTTCACATAAAAAAGATATTCTGCATAATCCATATACATGATATACTATTAAAAAATAAAAATAATAATAGAAATGTATTTAATTAAAAACAACTATGAAAATAATTTATTAAAAAAGACAAATATTAATTTAGCATAAAGTTTTTTTAATATATTAATAGGAATTCCAGGAGCAAAAATTCTATTTTCCATACCGTTTTCAATCCAAAATTTATTATCAATTGGAAGCTTTTTATTATGAGCCATAGCTCTCCACATTGAATAATTTCTTACTTGATAAAAACTAGGACTATGTAATTTTTTAGAAGAAACGTCATTAAAAAAACTAGACGCCACATTATCTAAAGTCTTTTTCATTTTACTATCAAGTTTATTTTTACCTCCAAACCTAAAAGAACAAGTATAAACTTTATTTACACCGAAATTATACAATGATTTTTTCAGATAGTTTTCCACATCTTTCATACCAGAACCTTGTGTTGAAACTAAAACTAATGCTTTTTTATTAAAAAGTCTTGGCCTATGATAATAATATGCGAAATGATCAAGTAAATTTTTCATAAGTCCAGTTGGTCCAAGAACATACACTGGAGAAGAAAGGATAATGCAATCAGATTCTTCAAATTTTCTAGCAATAATTTGTATAATATTCGAATTTGGACATTTATCTTCACCATTTAATATACAATTAAAACAACCATTGCAGAATGGAATTCCAATATTTTTAAGATGAATTTCATCAAATTCAACATCACCTAAACCAGACATGACATTTTCTACTTCTTTTACCATTGACCAAGTATTTTTACGCCTCGGACTACCATTTATTACAAGACATTTCATTTAATTCCCCTAAGTAAAAAATTAACAGTAAATATATTAAAAAATAAGCAAATCAAACTATTTAAAAAAAATAAAAGCAGACAAAAATAAACAAAAAAATAAGTAAATCAAAAAAAGATAAAGATGAATTTAATCATCCATATCTTCAAATCTAGGTTCAAGTTTTTTCATAACACCAGGTAAAGAAGTGTATTCCATTTCTTCATCAGGTAATCTGTGTGGTTCGAAAGGACCATGTCTTCTAATGTAACTTGCAGCTTTAGAAGCTAATTGTCTAGTTTCATCATATGCAGGATCATCAAAGATATCTACAGGTCCAATTAACTGAGCATCAGCAACTTGGAAACCTAAACCAATTACTCTAGGAGGTCCATCGAATCTTACAGGATTTGCATAAACTTCTGAAACAGGCATTAAAGGACCATTATGAGAACCTCTCATCCATCCACTTACCATATGTGGGAATGCAAACGCTTCATTACATTCACCTGCTGCAGGGAATCCTGATTGAGCACGTACAATAGCTGCAGGATCATCTTTACCAACGTATTCTCCAGCCATCAAGTTTAATCTTTCAGTACTTATTGAAGCTGCAATTTCACCATTTTTCTTCCAAACCCTTTTAATTACATATCTTCCAGTAGAGCCAATTAAAGCAAGTAAATCATAAAGTTCTTCAGGACAGTTTAAAATAACTTTTTTGTTTTCAATTACATCATAAACTTCAAATTTAAATCCATCATGTAATTTAGGATCAATGACAAGTCCAGCTGTGTTAAATGGATCAGCAAACATTTTATAAATAGGTAAGTTAAATGCACCTGGTTCAGTTTTATCACAGCAGTAAACTATAATAGGATCACTTGGTCTTTCTTTAAATTCCATTTCAGCAATACCTGGACCCATACCTTTAATGTTACCTGAGAAAGTATCAGATAATAAATCTTGACCTGCACCATATAATTTCATATCACGAGCAATTTTAGTTGCTTCCATAAATGCATTATATGCAACTCTGTGAACTTCTTCATTAAGTTCACCATTTCTATGACTCATTATAAGATCAATATCGTCTCCACAACGGGAGATATAAAAATCATTAATAATGGATTCTTCAACAGCATTGCTTAATACTTCTTCACATTTCTCCATCAATTCAGGATGAGAAACACAGTGTCCAGAGACACTACCAATATCAGCTTTAATTACACTAATAGTTGTTTTCAAATAAGACACCTCAATATTAATGTTATTAACTTAAGATAAATTAAGTAAACCTTAACCCCATAAGTCAATATAAAGTTAATAATATATTTTAAGCTATTGCTCAAATTCTCAATATATTAAACAATATTATTTTTAAATAAATTAATATTTAATAATTATGTTTTTTAATAATTTATAGTGAAAAAAATTTGATATAAATTTATAATAAAATTATTTAATTTGTATATAAGCAAATATAAACTAGTTATATATTTTATGACTTAATTAAAAATTTAAAAATACTTGTTCATCACTTAAATAAAAAAATTGAATAAAAAAAGAAGAAAAAAATAAAATCCATTGGAACATGAATTATTTGAAAATTTAAGTTTATTAAATATATTCATTTTTAAATTAAAACAAAGAATATCCTAAATTTAAAATAATTCAATGAAAATCCAAAACTTATTAAAAAATAATGAAAAAAATAAAATTATATTTCATTATTCTTCTTATCAATAAGAACTTTCGTCCTTTCACATAATTTTTCAACAAATTCAGTAGCAGGATTATTTAAGATATCTGCAGGAGTACCATACTGATCAATTATTCCATTATTCATTACTAAAACATGTTGACCTAAGAATAATGCTTCACCAATATCATGGGTTACAAAAATAATGGTTTGATGAAATTGATTATAAATTTGTTTAAGTTGTTTTTGAAGTTGGGAACGAGTAATTTCATCAATAGCACCGAAAGGTTCATCCATAAGTAGTAATTTAGGTTTTGCAGCAATTGCTCTTGCAATACCTACCCTTTGCTGTTGACCACCAGATAATTCATTAGGAAATCTATTAAGATAAGAATCATCCAAACCTACATGATCCATTAATATAGAAAGCCTTTCTTTTTTATGTTTATTATAAGATTCATCACTTTCAATATTTTTGTCCCTTTTATGTTTATTTTTTTCATCTTCACGAATTAAATCAGGAACATAATAAACATTTTCAGCTATTGTAAGATGTGGAAATAACATATTTCCCTGAATAGAATATCCAATATGGCGTCTCAATTCTACAACATTTATATCTTCAATATTCTTTCCATCAATAAAAATTTCACCTTTATCTGGACTTATCAAACGATTAATCATTTTAAGCATAGTTGTTTTACCACAACCAGAACTACCAATAACTGTTAAGAAATCCCCTTTTTCAACATTTAAATTTAAATTAGGAATAATTACATTATCTCCATATGATTTGGAGATATTATGAAATTCAATTATATTATCAGCCATAATAACACTCCCTAGACTAATCCCCTAGATACTAAAAATTGATGAGCAACCTCTTTAGGATCTTTTTTCTCTACATCTACTTGATAATTCATATACCTCATATCTTTAGTTGATATTTTTCCAGATAATTTACTAAGTACTGGAATTAAATCAGGATGTTTTGCCAAAGTTTTACCACTAATAACTGGACAACAATAATATGAAGGGAAGAAATGCCTATCATCTTCTAATAACGTAAGATTTGAATTATATAATCTTCCATCAGTAGTATATACCTCTACAACATCAATTTTTCCCTGTTTAACTGCATCATACTTAAGACTTACATCTAAATCCATAGTATTTTTAAAATTTAAACCATATGTTTTAGTTAAATTATCATAGCCATCTGCTCTTGAGAAATAATCAGATTCCGCACCGAAGGTTAATTGATTAGAAATTGGAACTAAATCGGAAATAGTTTTAAGATTATACTTTTTAGCAAGGCTATTAGGTACTGCAATCGCATATGAATTAGAAAAACCATAAGTGTTTAGCCATGTTTCATTGTACCTGTCTTTATACTGAGATTTTAGAGTATTAAACATAGATTCATTATATAAACCTGGATTTTTCAATATAACCATCCAACCTACACCAGTATACTCAGAATACACATCAAATTCACCATTTTCCATACCCTTCTGAATCGTTGGTGCTCCTCCAGAAACACCACTACTATAAGCAACTTTATAATTAGTATCATGTTCAATTAATTCTTCTAACATATAACCCATAATATATTGCTCAGTGAAAGATTTTGATGCAAGATGAATAGTATCATGTCCAAAATTATCATAAATTTCATAAGAGCCTAAAGCTAAAATAATAATTATAATAACTGCAATAACTTTTTTATTTCTAAAGAAATTACCTATTTTTCGTCTAGAATGACCAACAGCAGTAACTTTTTCAATGCCTGCTAAAATTAAATCAATACCAATAGCCAATATAGAAATTAAAATACTTCCAGCGACTACAAGAGTTATATTATTTGTAGTAATTCCACGATAAATAGCTACTCCTAAACCACCAGCTCCAATAAATGATGCAATACCTGCAAGAGCAATAGTCATAACTGTCATATTACGAATAGCAGACATTATATGAGGTAAAGCTAAAGGTAATTTAATTTTAAATAAAATCTGCCTATCTGTACTACCCATACCCTTAGCAGCTTCAATAATCTCTGGGTTAATTGTTTTAATACCAGTATATGTATTTCTTACCATAGGTAAAAGACCATAAACAGTAAGAGCAATAATTGCATTAGTATCTCCAACTCCTGCAACAGGAATTAGAAAACCAAATAATGCAATAGAAGGAATTGTATAAATTATGTTAACAACAGTTAAAATCCACTTGTTCCTAGGATATTCACTTACAGTAATACCAAGACCAAGACCAATAATAATAGCCATAATTATAGCAATTACAGAAATTTCCAAATGTTCAATTGTTAATCCTAAGAAAAAATCAGATTGAGTTGCAAACATTGTTAATAATTCACTTAACATCTATTTCACCTTTTGATTTCTTCTAAAAACAAATTTAATGTATAAAACTAAAAAACACATAAAAATAACAGTGTTATTTTAATTAATAAAAATTTACAGTAAAAATTAATAAGAATAAAAAAACAATATTAAATTTTACAAATTTTTGAAAATAATTAAATTTCTATAAATTTGAAAAAACATGTAAAACTTTAAAATATTATATTAAAACATGATTTTTGTTGAAAAAAATTAAAATTAAAATTTTAATACATAAATAAATTCCCAACAAAATTTAAAATACATATTTTTATAGACTATCCTTTGTAATTAAAGTATTATAAACATTACCATCAATTTTTAAAAAAATTAAACAAAATAATAAAAATGTATGGACAGAAAACAGAGATTTTTAATAAAATATAAAAAAATACAAAAATTAACAAAAATTGTGTTTTTAAGAAAAAATTGAAGTTTATTTAATTTGTAAAAAATATAAAAACTGAAAAAGACATTACTAAAAAAAAATTTTTTAACTAAAAATTTATTTAAGAAAACAAATGTTTTTTAAAATATAGACAGATTATCCCCATTGAAGAGACATTTTATCTAAAAAATTTAACTTGAATGTCCCAATTAGAATTTAGATTCAAAAGATTAATAAATTCTAGAGAATTTTAATAGTTTAAAAAAATAAAAGAATAGAAAAAATTGTAAAATAATTATAAAATTAAAACAAAATAATACAATCTAAATAAAACTTTAAAATTATAATATTAACAATATAAATTAAAAATATGAAAACAAAATAAATTAAAAATAAAATTTAAATATTATTTAATTCTTTCAATATTTTTAATAGCATTATTTAATTCTTCATCTTGACAAACCTCTTTTTTAGCCTCCTCAAGACGATCCAATTCTGCATAAGTTTCAGGATATTTAGGTACTGCTTTACAACCACCGTCATCCCTTTTAGAAATTTCAAAAGTACTTATTTCTTCAGCTATTTTACTTGTTTCTAATTTATCCATACCAATTAAAGGACTTAAAATAGGCACTTCCACACCATAACGTGTAGCAAGAATATTTTTAAGTGTTTGAGATGCAACTTGTCCTACACTACTACCATCAACAATAGCCAAAGCACCTAATTTTTTTGCAAGTTTTTCAGCTGTTTTATACATACCAGATTTACATAGAACACAGGTCATTTTTTCAGGACCTTTAGACTTGCATTCTTGGAGATAATGCCCATAAGGAATAGCATATCTTTTAATTGGTACACCAGAAGCATATTCTTCCAATACATCAATTAAATCATTGAAATTTGCTCTACATTGATGTGTTGTATAAGGATTATTATCAAAATGAAGTGCAATAACTTCACATCCTCTTTTCATCATTAGATAAGTTGCTACAGGAGAATCAATTCCACTAGAAACAAGACAAATAACTTTTCCTTGAGATCCAAGAGGAAGTCCACCTGGTCCATCAATTTTTTCATGGAAAATATATGTATTATTTTCTCTTACTTCTACAAATATTTCAACATCAGGATTTGTTAAGTCTACTTTAAGAGGAATTGTATCAATAACAACAGATCCACAATATGCTGCCATTTCTTGTGAGGTAAAATCATGATTACCAACACGTCTACATCTTATACCAAAAGATTTATTTTTATTAAGAATTCCTTCATCAATAAGATATTTAGTATATTCTGTTAGAGTTTCTTTAATTTTTTCCTTATCAGTTTCTGTTTTTTTAACTGGAGAATATGAAACAATTCCAAAAATTTTATCTAATTTTTCTAAAGCATAATGAAAATCTTTAGGTTCAATAAATATTCTTCCACGTGTTCTCGTAATTTCTCCATCAATTGAAGCAGAAATATTTTTAACAAGTTTTTTTTCAAACCTACTTCTTACTTTATCACTTTTGAGTGCTAATTCACCATATCTAACAAGTATTAAATCATAATTCATAATATCTCTCCAAAAAATAAGATTAAAAATAAATTATACGAAATTTTCATATAATTAAATAATGTTTATAAAAAAAATTTTAATTAAAAAATATAATTTAAAATATTGTAATAAACCATTTTTTTTAAAAATATAAACAAAATATAATCTAAAATTACTACTTAATAAAAATATAACAATCATTATATTTATAATTTACAAAATAATAAAAAAATAAATTAAATCTATAAAAAAAGAAAAAAAGATTATTGAATTAAAGAAAATGCTTTATTTAAAGCATCCTCCATTTTTTTAACTTTAGGCCCTGCACCTTGAGCTAAGGTTGGACGACCTCCTCCACCACCACCAAGCAATTTAGCGGATTCTCTAATGATATCATTAATTTTAACACCATTTTCAATAGCTTTATCTGATGCCGCACCAACTATTTTTCCTTCATTATTTCCAATAATTACAACATCTGCATTACCATTATCAGTAAAGTCAGTTGCAATATTCTGAAGATCTTTAATATCTCCATCAATAATCTCTTTTAATACTTTAATATCATTTACTTCCTTAACATCATTCAACAATGTAGAAATTTTTAAAGAAGCAATTTCATCTTTCAGTTTATTAATCTCATTTTTATATTGTTTCCATTCTGTAAAGAACCTATTACATGTTTTTGGAAGTTGTTCAGGAGTTACTTTAAATGTGTTAGCGCTACTTCTTAAAAGTTCCTTATCTTTTTGAATGGATTTTACAGCTGCAATACCTGCAGAATATTCAATCCTTTCAACACCATCCTGAACCCTTTCAGTTTTATGGATTTTAATCATGCCAACATCACCAGTTTTAGGTACATGAGTACCTGCACAAGCCTGAACATCAATACCTGGTATTTTTACAACACGAATACTATTACCTGGTACTACACCACCCTGATATAAAGTTAGACCATATTTCCTATCTGCTTCATCCCTTGAAAGCCAATTAATATCAAGTTCAACATTGTCCATTACATAGGAATTAGCAATTTCCTCAATTTCATCGAGTTCTTCTTGGGATATACGTTTATAATGAGATAAATCAATACGAGACCTTTCAACACCTTTTTGTGCACCAGCCTGCCAGATATGATTACCAAGAACTTTTTTAGCAGCAGCTACAACAAGATGAGTTGCAGTGTGATGTCTTGCAAGAGAGATTCTTCTTTCCCAATCAATTTCACCTTTAGCAGTCTTACCAACAAGTGAATTGAGTTCTGCTTCTAATGATTTTAAATCAGCATTTTTATCAGTTTTAATTTGATGCAAAACAATATTATTGATTTTTTCAGCATATGAAATTTCATAGATTTTACCATTGATTTTAAGGTATCCTAAATCAGATGGTTGACCTCCCCCCTCTGGGTAAAATATGGTCCTGTCCAAAATAACATTAAGTTTACCCTCTTTTAATTCAACTCCTAAAACTTTTCCTTCAAATTCTTTCATATATAAATCTTTATAGAATAATAAATCAGTCCCAGGATAATTGAAATGATATTCTTTTTTAACTGGAGTATCTTCTTTTTCATGCATATCTGCAACAATAGTAAAGAAATTATCTGGAATATTTACTTCAAAATCATCCCCTGCAAGTTCTTTAACTACTTCTGGAGGCATCCCTTGAGCATCATATAAACCAATTAAATCATCTAAAGGCATTTCAGTTTTTCCTTGTTTTTTAAGATTTTTAATTGTTCTTTTAACTGTTTTTTTACCTTTTTGAATAGTTTTAGCATATCTTTCTTCTTCAAGATTTACAACATTCATAATATGTTCTTGAGAATCACTAATTTCTGGATAAAAATCTTTTAGGAAATTTAATTGAATTTTCATGACATCAGATAATGATTCCTTCATATTTAATTGTTTCATGAAACGAATTGTTCTTCTTAATATAAGTCTTGCAAGATAACCTTCTTTAACATTTGAAGGAATAATACCATCAGCTAACATAAATGACAAACAACGAGTATGATCTGCAATAATATATATTGCCTCCATAGGTTCAGAAGATTTAAGAAGTTCATCCATTGAAATATTTAATTTATCTGCAACTTGTTGTCTTAAAGCCCTTAAATCTGCAAAGTTTTCAATATCCATCAAACCTGCAACCCTAGCGCTTTCTGCTAAAACTTCCTCATTAACGTGTACATTAGTAATTTTTTTAAGTTCCTCAATAACTGGCGCGAAACATGCATCATAAGCAGTTGGAGTTCCTTGAGAAATCCATGCAATACGTTCAAGACCATAACCAGTATCTACAACCTTAATAGGTATTTCTTCTTTTTCACCATTTTCTAAAGTTTTATATTGCATGAAAACAAGAGTAGCAAGTTCTACTCCTCTACAACATACCTCATAGCAAGGACCCTCATTACCTCCACCTTGCCACCAAGATGGAATAAAAGTAATTTCTTTAGTATCAATTCCAATACTTTCAAAGAATTTATGACATAATTCAATACATCTATCTTCCCAATAAATAAAATGATCCGGTTTATTAATTACAGTATGTGAACCCATTGTAAAACAAGTCATATGTCTACCAGTTCTTCCAACATTATCTACATCATTAAGTCTAATAGATGGCTGTGCAATTTCTAAAGGATTTGCAGGAGGTTCAACTATACCGGAAGTAATCCATGGCTGGAAACAAAATATAGAAGCACCTACTAAAAATACATCATCCCTCCACCTTTTTGCAAGAATTGGATAACGAGGTATTGCAGTATGTCCTTCACTTTCTAAAAATTCTCTGAATGTTTTTTGAATTTCATATAAATCATATGGTTTACTTGTAGCAGGATTTCCAATAAATTCATATTCATCACATGGAGCATCCCCACAGGTATCTCTTTCAACCTGTGAATAAAAATCATGACCACATTTTTTACATGTATATTTTTTATATCCTAATTTATCAAATATTTCCATTATATCCACTGAAAAAAATAATTTTTAAAAAATAATAATAAATAATTAAAAAATTATCTAAAATTTCATAATATTATTATATTTCTCTTTTTAATATTTAATATTTAATTATAAAAACTAAATTAATTATAAAAACTATAAATTTTTAATCAATAATTCATATAACAAATATTTCTAAACAAAAAAAAGATACAAATTAAATTTTTAAAAATAAAAAACAAATATTTCTAAACAAAAAAAAGATACAAATTAAATTTTTAAAAATAAAAAACAAATATTTCTAAACAAAAAAAAGATACAAATTAAATTTTTAAAAATAAAAAACAAATATTTCTAAACAAAAAAAAGATGCAATTAATTAAATACATTAAATCTATAAGTATACTCCATTGAA
>JBJFGN010000013.1:0-5972 GCA_051892775.1 Methanobrevibacter sp.
TCTATTAATATTATATCATAATTAAATAAAAAAGTCAAGGATTGCTCCTTGACTTCTTTCTATTAGTAACAGTACCAGTGAATGTTTGAATCACCATAAAAAGTTTCTTTAGTATTATTCTTTTCTTCCTCTGTTGTCTCATATGCAGTGTCTGCATCATAATTATATCCATATGTAGTAACAACTTCTTTATAACCTATATCTCTCGGAGCATATGCATTTCCAGAGCCTTGGTCTGGTGGTAGATATAGTAATTGAGTAGATGTTATACCGTCTGGTTCTATTTGTGTTTTTAAATATTTTACATAACGTAAATTAGCACATTCAGAAAAAGCTCTATAACCAATTTCTTCAATGTCCACACAATCTCGTAAATCAATCCTTTGAAGACCAGAGCTTTCTGAAAAAGCATGAATACCAATTTTTTTCAAAGTACTTGGCATAGTACTATATCCCTCTTCATCAGCATTAATATTTAATAACTTTAAATTTGACATTTTTGCAAAAGCATAATCTCCAATTTCCTCTAATAAAGCAGTTTCAAGAGTAATTTCTCCCGATACATTAGAACCATAAAAACAATAATTTCCTATCTTTTTAATATTAGAAGACAAGATTATTTTTTCTGCATTGACAATATCGGCAAAATAACTTAATTCAGTCATTGTATCTGATGTAATAATAGCACTAATATTTCCATCTGCAAAAATATAGTTTACATCTTCTCCACTTGAAGGAGAAAGTGCGTTATCAATTGTACAATAATCTCCAATAGATAAATAATAACCTTTTTCAAGATATGTAGATTTATCAGTAAAATATTTTGTATCAGTAGAAGTTTCTGATTCATAGTAGAATCCTACTGGAACATTTTCATTTTTTACTATATTTACTAATTGAGCTGAATTAGTTATAAATAAATAAATTTTATTTGCTACTTCACCGCAATATCCATTTGAGAGAGTAAGTGAATAACTTCCTGTTTCATTTGGGTCTTTTGAGAAGCCTATAATCTCTGCCGTACCACCAACATAAACTTTATAACAATCAACTCCATTAACAGAAACTATTTCATTATCATAATTATCTGTGTCAGTTTTTGTTACATAAAGATAAATTCCATTTTCATCTTCTGCATAATAAATAATATCCTCATTCCTCTCTCCTTTTATATCTTCAAGATAATTGTAGGCATACTCGTTTAAGGTCTTAGCATCTAAAGTTGAAACATAGTCTTGATTTAATTGATATATAAGAACGAAGGATTCTGATGAGGTGCCCTCTGGGAAACTTCCTATTTCTTCAGATGGAGTAGGTATTGGCGCAGTATTCTTACAATTAATTAAAATTGAATCAGTAATTGAAGGATTACTTTTTAGAGATGCGGTAAGACGAAATGTCTTACCAGCATCGGATTCTTTAAATGTATATGTAAATGACATTATTTATCACCACTAAAAGAACTCTTTTTAAAATCAGTTTCAAGCATATCTTCACCTAAAAAATATGCCATTTTAAAAATTGGTTTTCGATATATTTTATTATTATTTTCATTGTATATATATTCTTTATGAGTACCCCTATCTGCACTTTTTGAATTTGAAGAATAAAAACGTATCATAAAGGTTTGAGCGAACTCTATCGCAGCAGAACCGTTTGGATTTGATATCTTCGTTAAATCGATTACTCCATATTTTGCTTTGGCAGGTGGAAAATATCCATTGTTCTTATTATTATTGTTTAAGTATTTACCTTCAGAGCTATACCATTTTACTTGTAAATTGTCTGTATAATGGTCAAATTCTCCTAATGAAACTAAACCATCTCCGCTATGTAAATAACCTTTAGAATGTGAAAAACCTATACTTGTTGGTCCGTAGGTATTATTTCTGCTACCAGGCTCTCTTTCAATTATTATATATTTTATTTTCTTAGGTTTGATATAATTATCTACATTTCTCATTCCCCAAATAGCATCTATAACCAAGGGCTTATTTTCTTTTATTAAAGAATTTTTATACAACATGTTAGTAATATCTGCCAATTTACAGGTTTTTCCTTTCTCAGACATAACATCATAGGCTGACATTTTTCCTTCATAATTTAAATCTCCCATCCAGTATGGAGCCTGAATACTTTCATCCCCTCTAAGACTTGGAGAAAGAAGTAATTGAGATGGACTATGTACAAACATATCTCCGTCTTGAGTTGCTGGAGAAGAGTAAAATACTAAATTGTGTCGTTGAGCTGCACCAAAAGCCATTTTTCTTGCAAAAGAATAAAAAGTTTCAGAATTATGAACACTTTCCGTTGGGCCTTCTTCAAAAATAAAACTATTGTCATTAATATTCTCTGCCTTACAAATCATAGAAGCTTTAATTTTTAAATCAACTAATTTAGTTTGTTTAGTAGACAACTCTGTATCTTCTCCAACTTTTTTAGTAGTGGGTTTAAAATATTGACATTCAATACCATTGCAGAACCAACTATTAATATCTTTAAATGGGTTTTCATTATTTCCTAAATTTGAAACATCTTCTGGTACTGTATCTTTGAAAAATAAGGTGGTTCTATGGTTATATTGAGAAGGAATATCTGCAAAACTATTATGCAAAGATAAGAATAGTCTTGATTTAGTTTCTTTCATTTGTGTAAATCCATCTTTGGTTAAATTACTTAAATCTAAAATTTCCTTATTAATATTTTTCTCTGTTAATCTTAGTTCAATAATTTCTCCTCCAATTAAATCTGACCTTGGAACAAATAAAAGGTGTGTAGTACTTTTTTTATTTTTAAGTTTATATGGAATAACTGGCTGAGTTGTTTGATAAAAACCGTCGGTAACAGAAACATATAGTCCAGCTTCACCTGAATTAACTGAAGTTCCGGATTGTATTTCATCTTGAATATTATAATAATCTTCATCATATAAGAATATCAATATGTTATCATGTAATTGATAATTAGTCTCAGTTATTGTGTTTATGATGCCTTGACGATTAGCATTAGTAATTTCATATCCTTTTCTTTCTCTTATTGGTTGAGCCATTTTTGCGATTTCAATTAACATATACAAATTAGGACAAGAGATTTCAGAAACCATTTTTACTAATTTTGGATCTCCATCGTATTTTTTTACAAATAAATATTCTTTAATTTGATTTTTTATAGATTGATTAACTACATCAGTCTTAAGTTGATTATTATTATTTCTGCTTCTATTTACCAAGTCTGCTAAAGCACTAACACAGGCTTTTTCCTCACTTAAACCGTCATCGCTATCTATGCGAAACATTAAATTTCTTATTTTGTTAAAATATTCTGCATTATAATAGGTAGGTAATAAGCTTTTGGCTACCTCAACTGCGTCATATAGATCTATGGGACCCTCTTCCTCATTAATAATTCCATCTATATTAAAAAACTCAGAGCCTAACGCACCATGATCGTCAAACCATTCCTTAATTGGATTCTTATTAGGTAATATTTTTTTTGCTATAATAATGCAGCCATACAATGAATAAGAATAAACGTCTTCCGATGGTAATATTAAAATTGTATCAAACTCGTGAATTGCAATTTTATAATCATATTCTGTTAATTTACTAATATCATTTGTTTTCATAATCTTTATTTGTTGTTGATCTGGTAATATTTTTATACTAATATAAATATCTTTTATATTTTTATTATGTGTACAATAATAATTTAAATACTTTGACAACTCTTGCTCAGTTTCAATGCTACTCCTTAGTCCATCTACATAGTCACTCTTCGTTAAGTCAATTGGAGATGTTAAAATTTCAGGATTTTCACTGAGTGTTTCAACAGTTTTGGAGCTACCACAAGTATGCAATAAATTATTAAGATAATTCTTTATTTGTTTAATTTGATTATTAGCATATTTTAAATACTCTTCCTCATTAATAGTTCCATTTCCATCTAAGTCAATAGAATCTATAGAAGTATCTAACAAAATTTGTTTTGATGTAAAATACTTACCTACATCATCAATACTTTCAATTTTTAGATTTTTTAATAACTCTATTTCATCACTCTCTTTACCTGTTTTATTAACCAATCCTTCCAAATATTCTTTAGCCTGAGTATATTTATTAAATCTCTTTATTTGTTCTGGAGTTAATGTCGCACCATTAGTTACATCATTACTATCTAATGCAATTCTCTCATAGTCTGTTGGAGACAAAGTTCCATCTGGAGTAATATCTAACAGACCAAAAAATTTCTTATATGCAGGACTTATATTATAATAAACTGAACCAAAATTTGTTTTATCATTAACTATAGCATCATTTATAGCGTCAATAACAGAACTTAAAGAAAGATAACCTGTGTTATTATTCAAAGCTACTTTCTCATCAGAGCAAATTAAATCTGAGTCATACAATCCTGTCGACTTATATCCTGATTGAGTTGGAGTTATTTCCTTAAATTGTATTGCTTCAAATAATTCATCCCTAGTTCCGTAATAATCTGTAGTACTATCTCTATCAACAAATTCAGAGTGAGCTTTAAATATATTCTTAATAACTCTTTCTCCACTTTGAGTTTTTAACTTTAATTCAAGTCCGGACAATAAAAATCTACTATACATATCAAAATATAACTCATTATCACCATTATAAAGCAACTCAATTCCAGTTAAACTACTTAATCCAAGAAAGTCTTCAATCTGAATAACTTTAGCAATTAATTGTCTAACAACATCAATTAATCCATAAGGACCCCATAATGCATTAACTACAACATCAAGAATAGTTGAAATAACCCAAAAATTTTTATTTAAATCTTCTACTTCAACTCTTCTCTTGTATTGAGGCATAAGGAGTTGTAAACCAAAGAAAGTTTCTGATAAATAATTACAGTATTGAATATATAGCATTATCATCTCATTCGCTGGACCATAATATGTTACAACAGCGCCGGATGCATCATCTACTATATTATATCGATTCCAAAGTGCAGTTTTTGTTTTATTAAATCTTTCAGAAATTACCTCTAGTTCTTCGCTTTCGTTCCATAACTCATATATACCATTAAAACGTTCTATCTCTGATAATACTGTCTTATTAGTTTGGGTTTTTGTTTTTTCAGCATAACTTTTAGGGATTGTATAGGTTAATATCTTATTTACAAGTCCATCACAATATTGTTCAAAAAGAACAAAAAACTGTGTCATATATGTTGCATTTATTCCTTCCTTTCCAGAGTAAAAAGTTTTATTCTCAACATCATCTAAGTCATATCCATAAAAATTAAAAAACGGATATTTTGGTGCCATTTTAATAGTATCAGACGAGCCATTTGTGTAATCCATATTTTTTACATTCATTTTTATAGCGTCTGACCTTGCAGATATAAAACCTTTCTTTACAATATCAGAATAAATATGGTCTAATCTATTAAATAATGGAATAGGGTTTAAATAGTGTCCATCAGCCGTACCAATAGCATTACCATTTAACAATAACTGCTGTGCCGCACTCCAACTCTTATCAGTATCAGATACTGCGCTACCGCTTTCAGTTAAGTATTCATGTCCCGTGATATAATTAGGAAAAGAATATCGTCTTCTCCAAAGTTCTAAATAATCTGTTGCATTTGCCATTAATTTTCACCACCATTGTTGTTTTCTGTAAATCTATCAAAAATTGATTTTAAAGAATCAAATCCATACATACTAACAAAACTTACAACAAAACTTCCAATAATTCCTGCGGCAATCATTTTAAAATTAATTTCACAGAAAAGAATAACCGCTAAAACAGTAATAATAAGTGAAATAATTAAAACAAGTAATTTTGTAGGAAAAGATTTTGGTACAATTCCTTTCAAAACTTCTGTAATTATTGATATAAATGCAGCTAATATCCCAATAACTCCAATCACAGAAGCTGTAGAAGTTCCTAATAAACTTAAAATCATATTATCACTCCTTTATATTATTGCGC
>JBJFGN010000014.1:0-4261 GCA_051892775.1 Methanobrevibacter sp.
AAATATAATATATAAAGAATATAAAAAAACTATACAAAATATAGAAAAATTAAAAGAAATCCGAATAAAAAATAATAATATAAATAAAAACATAAACATTAAATAAGAATTAAAATATAAAATTATACTGTTTGTTAAAATGGAAGTAATAATATGATAGATACACATACACATTGTGATTCAAGAAGTAGTGAAGATTTTGAAAAAATGTATACTGCAGGAATTGATACTGCAATTACATGTAGTTTCTATCCTTATGATTTAATGAATGAAACTGTTTTACTAAATCATTTAGAAAGAATTTTAAATTATGATACAAAACGTGCTGCAGAATATGGGCTTGATTTAAAAGTTGCACTTGGAATACATCCTGCAAATGTTAATATTAAACCAGATTTAATCTATGAAAATTTATATAAATATATTGAAAATAAAGACATTGTAGCAATTGGAGAAATAGGTCTTGAAGATTTAACAACACAAGAAAAGGAAGTATTTAAAAAACAATTAGAAATAGCTGATGAAACAAAAACAAAAGCAATTATACATACACCTAGAAAAAATAAAAAATCTGTTTTAAAAGAAATTAAAAAAATTGTATTAGAGACAATTAATCCAAAACTTGTTGTAATAGATCATATTAATCCAAAAGTTGTAGATGATGTAATTGACGAGGATTTCACATTAGGTCTTACAGTACAACCCCAAAAAATGGATGTTTCTGAAGCAGTTTATATATTGGATAATTATGGTTTTGATAAATTTTTATTAAACAGTGATATTAGTAATAAACCATCAGATCCCTTATCAGTACCTAAAACAGTCAGAACACTTGAAAAATTAGGGTACTCAAAAAAATGTATCAAAAAAGTTTCATATAAAAATGCTGAAAAATTCTTCAACATCTAAAAATTTATACAAATTTTATTTTTTTATATTTTTAAAAGATATTAAAAAACAAGATAAAATAAGAAATTTAATTTGATTATATAAAAATCAAATAAAAAAAATTAAAAATAAAAAACTATTTTTTAATAACATTAACTCTTTTCGGAGTAATTAGAATCATGATTCTATTATTATTCCTTTCTAAAAGGATAGCCTCAGCACCATAATCTTTTCTAAGAGAACTAAGCATTTGACCAGCTGTTCTAAAATCTCCATTTTGAGCTTTTGCTAATTTAGATAAATCTACTATAACAGTATTATTTTCTTCAACTACTTGATCAAAGACATAATCCATATCATCAGTATCAAGTGGTTTACTTAATATAATATCATATACATCTTGTTCTGGAGTAATAGAAAAATCATCTTCATAAGAGTTATAAGTAGAATCATATCCTGATGAATTATAAAATTGATTAGATCCACCACGAGACAAATCTGCATGATTATTATAAGAAGATGACCTTGTATTTTGATTTGAACGGCTATTTTGGTTCTCTTCAAAACCTAAACTCCTTCTTAAGTCATCCATAAAACTCATTTTTCATTCTCCTTTAAATAATCTAAAATAACATCCAACAATTTAGGAGCTCCACCATTACGCATATCAACTGCAGGCAAACCATATTTTTCTTCAAAGTCTTTAACAGTTAAATCCCCAGCATTTCTAAAGTTAATTGAAAGACCAATAACTTTAGTAGGTTCAACAGCTTCAATAGCTTTAACTTCGTATTCAATACCTCTAGGTTCACGATATGGGTGGTTAGGTCTATGACCAACAATGACTGCATCAGGATGTGCACCAACTAAAATAGATGCAGATAATCCTCTTGGGTGTGGATTTCCATCTTCAGTTAAACTAGATTGGCTTTCAATAAATATTATTTCTGGATGTTGTTTTTGATCCATATATCTAATTGCACCTAATACTGCAGAAGGTACATCCATAACAGATAAACTTCCTGCTCTAAAATTAAAGTCAGTAGGTGGTTCAAGACCCATTTCATCAGTTGATATTATTCCTACATTCATACCTCTACTTCTAGCTTCTTTACCTAAAAGCCTAGTAGTAGTCCTTTTACCACATTCTTGTGATGTTCCACCAATATAAACTATTTTTGCATTTGGTTTATATGAAATTTTAGGTAATACCTCAGTACATTTTTCAGGTGCTACACCAAATATTTTTTTAACAACATCTAATCTAGAGTTAATTTCTTTAATCACAACACCTTTTTCATTAGCAAATTTAGCTAATGAAAGATTATCTTGAACAGATAATGATCTAAAAGAACAAACTACATTTAATCCTTTATCAATAGCCTGTACTGCATATTTTAATGCTGAACCTTCAGCCCCAATAGGTAACATAATTGCAATACTATTTGCAGAACCATCCTTTTCTAATACTTCATCTAATGACGCCCTTACAGTATGATTTAAAAATTCAGTTCCTTGTTTAAATTCGGCATCATCAATAAATCCCACAGTTTCAACACCTTCAAGATTAGAGAATTTTTCTCCACCTCCACCAGCACCAACTACTACAAATGGATTTAGCTCTTGAATCTCTTTAACTGAAGCTACAGAATACAAATTATCACTCCTAAAAAAACATTTTCATACGATAAAATATGATTATTAAAATTAAATTAAAAAAATAAATAAATTCCATTTAATATCAAGATTTATATATTCAATTAGATTTATTAATTTTATTATTATTAAATATATGTAAAATAATATATTTAAATATAATAATTAGATAAAAATAATAAAAATATTAGTTTAATAAAAATGAGGTGATATTATGGATATGAAAATTGATTGTCCTGTATGTGGAGTAAAAAATGGAGCTATTTCCAAAATGGATACAACAAATATTCCCTATTTTGGAGAAGTTATAGAAACATCCATCATATGCCCCCATTGCGGATTTAAACATAGCGATGTGATGTCTGTTGAAAAAAATGATCCTGCAAAACACACATTAATTATAAATAAAGATAATTTAAATTCAAGAGTAGTTAGATCACAAACTTCAACAATCTCAATTCCGGAGGCAGGAATTAAAGTCGAACCAGGACCAAAATCACAAGGATATGTATCTAATGTGGAAGGCGTAATTGAAAGATTTATTAATGCAACACATAGAGCACATGCATTATATAATGAAGATGAAGAATCAATAAAAAATATTATGGCAACAAGAAACTTCCTTAAAAGTATTCTTAAAGGAGAAAATGAAGCAACTTTAATTATAGAAGATCCATATGGTCAAAGTAAAATTGTAGATTTAAAAGCAGAAAGTGTTCCATTAACTGAAGAAGAACTTAAAACCTTAAAAACAGGATTTACAATTCTTGATCAAGAAGATTTAAATGAGGAAAAAGAAAAAATTAAAGAAAAAGAAAATGAAAAAAATAAAACAGACAATTAAATACAAATAGTAAACAATAAAATAGACAAAATACGAAATAAAAAATAAAAACTAGCACAAATAATTAAAACAAATTAAAATAAAGATATAGAAGAAATTTATTCTTCTATTGATTCATCCTCATCATCAAAAAGACTGAAGTTTTCTTCTTCTTCAGTATCTTTTAATTTAAGTGTTTTATTAACATCCATTGACAATGCATCACAATCCGCTTTAATAGCTTCTAAATGTAATAAAATTCTTTTTTTCTCTTGATTAATCCTTGTAATATTAGTATAAGGATAAATTGATTCTTTTAACATTTCATATTCAATAGTAGTATATGGATAATCGTTTAATTGTTTACAAACATTTTTAAGAACATCACCTAAAAATTTGTTCATTTCTACTTTTACTCTTTCCCTGATCATTTTATCATCATCAAGGTTTTCTTTCATTAAACGAACAACTTCTGCTTTAGCAAAAGGTAAAGAATCATTTTCATCAACTGTTTCTTCAATATTTTCAATATTTTCATTATCATTTATTTCTTTGCCTTCAACTAAATTTTCATCTTCGATATCTACCATGTTTTTTAATCTCCATAAATTTTTAAAACAAAGATAATTGCAATATAACAATCCTATTTAATAAAACTTTTAAACAAAAGAATATTAATTATAATACATCTTTTTAATAAAAATATGAAAAAAGAATCATCATAGCAATATTATAATAGTAATTTTGTTTAAAATCATATATAAATATATAGTTTATTTAACAAAATATACCATAATTTTAATAGTTAGATGTGTAAATATTAAAATAATCACGTGGGAAATTAATATTTTAAAAATTACTTAAAAATCAATATAAATTAATAAATTAATAAAT
>JBJFGN010000014.1:4361-5857 GCA_051892775.1 Methanobrevibacter sp.
ATAAATTAATAAATTAATAAATAACCAGAATATTCTATTTTCAATTTTTAATTATAATTTTCAATTACAGAAATAATTGTTTTTACAAAGACAAAATAAAAAAAATAAGAAATTAAAGTGTTAAATGATTAAAATTAACTAATACCTACAAACACTAAACATGAGATGTTAACTTCAAACCAACAATGCCAATAATTATAAGTATTAAAAATAGGATTCTGAAAATATTATGAGGTTCATTAAAAAAAGCCATTCCTACAAGACATATACTTACTGCACCAATTGCAGTCCAACATGCATAAGCTGTACCCATAGGAATCTTATTAAATGATATAGATAAAAATACTAAACTTAATGCCATGAATATAATAACAAGTATTAAGTGTATAATTTTGTTAAAACCATTTGAAAGTTTTAATTCAACTACCCACAACATTTCAAAAATCCCTGCAATAACAAGAGCTATCCAAGAATTCAATATTTACACCGGATTAATTTTTAAACTAAAATCAAGACTTCTTGAGGAATGAGTCAAATAACCAAGTGAAATAATATCAATATTTAAAGGAGCATAATTTAATATATTATCTTTAGTAATTCCACCAGAAACTTCAATTAGAAGGTTATCCCTAAGGCTAAGTTCTTCTAATTTTTTAGTACATTCTTTAACTTTATCTGGATCAAAGTTATCAAGCATCACTATATCTGCACCATTTTTGGCAACTTCAATAGCATCTTCTATAGTTCCAACTTCAATTTCTATTTTTTTAGAGAAACTCACATTTTTTTTAGCAAGTTTTAATGCTTCAAGAGGAGAACCTGCAACTGCAATATGATTATCTTTAATTAAAACCATATCGTCTAAAGCATAACGATGTGGATCTCCACCCCCAATTTTTATTGCAGTTTTATCAAAATGAGAAAATGCAGGCGAAGTTTTACGTGTTCCTGCAATAATAATATTTGGATTTACATTATGTACAATTTTACTAATTTCATTAGTACTAGTTGCAACACCAGACATCCTCATAGAAATATTTAAGACTGTTCTCTCTAATAAAAGAATAGTTCTCGCATCACCAGACAAATTAAAAAGAATATCTCCTTTTTCTATTTCCTGCCCATCTTCTACTTTCTTAGCAGCACGAATACCATATGATTTAAAGATATCTTCCACAATATCCATACCTGCAGCAATCCCAACATCCTTAGATACAATAAATGCACTTACCTTTAAATCTTTAGGAATAACTGATTCAGAACTTATATCTCCAAAACCTTTATCTTCATCTAAAATATAATTAATTACTCTATCCATATATAAGCACAACTACACAATTAAATAAAAACTATTAAAAAACTTTTTTAAGAATTTTAACAATCAAATAAAAACTAAATATAATATATAATTATTTATATAAATAAATTTACTATAAAATTAAAAATAAATTAAAGAATATAAGTAAAATATAACTTTTATAAAAGATAAATTAAAG
>JBJFGN010000015.1:0-25260 GCA_051892775.1 Methanobrevibacter sp.
ATATTATGGTTATACTTTTCTATATTTAATTTCTATAAACAATGTTTAAATTTAATAAAATTCATAATTTATTATGATTAATATTTAAGTTATAAATTAGGGATTATTTATTATGATTACAATTACTAAAAATGAGAGAAATGTTTTAGATTTGGTTAAAAAACTTAATGGGTCATATAGTGAAGGTATTCCTCAGAATTTACTTAAAATTGAGCTTAAAATACATGAATATCAATTATATGAAATTTTAAATAGTCTTAAAAACAAAAAGCTTGTTGATTTTGAGGATAATCGTGTTAAATTACTTGATACCGATGAAAAAATAAACACTGTAGATTCTAAACAAGATGTTATTGATGCAGAATTGAATCAGATAGAACAAGATTCCATCGAACTTATTAAGAATATTGTTGTAGATGGAATTGTTCCTAAATATGAATTAGAGGGAAATCTTTTATATGGGGATTTAAGATTATCTGATTTTAGAATGTATCATGTTATTATTTCTTTAACAAATAAAGGTATTATTAAACCTATTCTTAAATATGGTGAACAGTATTATAGACTTTTATTGTCTGAATAACTTTATTTTTTTTAGTTTTTTAAGAAGTCTATTATTATATTCTTAGCTTCATTGAAGTTTCTTTTAATTAAAGTATTATGTTTGGTATTAGGAAAAGAAACAATCTTTGAATCGGGTATTTTCTCTAGTTCTTTAATGTTGTTGTATGAAATAATTTCTTCATCTTCTCCATAGGTGATTAACGTTTTATTTTTAATTTCAGATATTTTATTATAGATATTAAAATTTCTGCATGTTTCTAATGTTTTTATTATTGCAGATCTATTTTTGTTTCTGCTTTGGATAAGTTTAATTTCATCTAGTTTATTTTTATTTTCTTTAGTTATGTCTTCAGGTAAAACATAGTTTATCATAGTATCATAAAAACATTCAAAGCTTTCGTCTATTGAGTCAAGCATTATTTTAAAATTTTTATTTGTATAATTATCAGCTCTTGATAATGTGGATATAAGTATTAATTTTGACACAATTTCCGGATTTTCAACTGCAATTTTAAGGGAAATTTGTCCTCCAAGTGAAAAACCAATTAAATGGCATTTATTAATATCTAATTTTTTAAGAAGTTTTATAACATCATCTTTAATTAAATCCATGCTGTATTTTTCTTTACCTTCGTCTGTTTTTCCATGTCCCCTTAAATCCATACTTATTACTTTGTAATATTTTTCTAAATATTTACTTAAATATTTCCAATAATTTAAATCATCAGAAAGCCCATGAATCAGTACAATGGGAAAACCTTTTCCTGTAATTTTATAGTTCATTTTAATTGAATTAATATTAATAGTTGTCATAGTATTACTTTTTTAATTTAATATAATTTAATTTATTGTTTTAATTAAATTAATTATCATTTGTTATATTATAAATCTGGTTATTATCTATGTAATTTTTATATAATAATCTTTTAGCTATTTTAATTTAAAAATAAGATTTATTATATATTTTATATTTTCATTGGTTTTCATAAAATATATATAATACAAATTTTAAAGTTTAACATAGAAAATTGTTTATATTTTTGGTGTAAATGATTTTATTTAAAAAAATTAGGAGTTCTGTGGATGATGAGAATTAGTATGTCTTTACCTAAAAAATTATTAGAAGATTTTGATGATGTTCTAAAAAGTAGGGGATACCAATCTCGTTCTAAAGGTATTAGGGATGCTCTTCAAGATTATATCCTTCGTTACCAATGGATGAATGAAATGGAAGGAGAAAGGATTGGTGTAATTACTATAATCTATGATCATCATTATACTGGAGTTATGGAGAACTTAGCAGATGTTCAGCATGCATATAGGGAAACTATTACTGCTAGTATGCACGTTCATATGACTGAAAAATATTGTATGGAAGTTATTATTGTTAATGGTGATGTAAATCTTATACGTGAAATCACTGAAAAAATGATGAAACTTAAAGGTGTAGAACACGTTAAACTTACTAGTACTGCTAATAGTAAGAATTTTAGTCATAACCATGAACATGAACATGTACATTTTGAAGGTTAATACTTAAGTTTCTTTAAAATAGTTTTAAAAGATTTAAACTTAGGTTTTATTCTTTTTAAATGTTTTTTATATTATTTATCCATGTTTTATTTGTTATTTTTTAGATTTTCGCCGGTTTTTAGTTTTTTTCTATTATTTTTAGTTTTTAGGTTGTTTTAGTTTAACCATGTTCGGTGTATTTTTTCATGTTATTTTATTATTTAAAATTTTTAATTAATAAATTATTTAATAAAAATTCATATTTTTAATTGTTTTAAATTATTTAGTTAAATAAGAATTTTTTATTTTAAAAAATTATTTTATTTTTTTCTATTTTTAAATATTTTCTGATTTTTTATTATTAAATAATAAACTTTTATAATTATTCCTCTTTACTAATATAATTTAATTATATTTAAAATGAGGTAATTATATGACTTGTGAATTAATATTAATAAATGAAAATAATCTAGTTATGGCAGTAGATAAAACAACTGTATTAAATGATGAAAAAATATTCGATGATGTGAATAAAATATTTGATTTTTCAGGAAAGCATACTATGGCAGTTATGGTTTATGGTAATCCTGATTTTATGAGTATTCCTATGGAAGATTTTTTATCAAATTTTAAAGATGAAATTTCAAATAATAAGTATGAAAATCTTGAAGATTTGGGATATTCAATTATTGATTATATTGAAGAAGAATATTCTGATTATGAAATGGATATTAAATTAATTAAATATGAATTTTTAAGGTTATTTGATAATTTCATTCGTGATATCTTAAGTGAAAATAAAGAAAAGGCTTGTTTAGAATCTTTTGAAGAATTTTTAGATAATTTCGATACAGACAAATATATTAATGTTCTTGAGGATATTAAAGATAAAACTGAATTTAAGTCTTTAGATGATTTTTTTAATAAATTAACTTCATTATTCTCTAGTCCTAATGATTATATTAAAGATCTTTTATATAAATTGTTTGTTAGAATGTTAATTCTTAAAAAAACAGGAATTGTTATTGGTGGTTATGATAAATTAAATAAAAACCCATCATTTATTAATTTTGAACTTATTACTTTACTTGATGGTGAAGTTATTAAAAGTGATTTTAAAAGGATAAATTATGGTGGGGATAATTTAATTCTCGCTTTTTCCCAGACAAATGAGATTATGTCTTTTTTATCTGGCATACATCCTAAATTTCAATATGCTTTTTTATCTGGTTTTGAATCATATTATGGTGATTATTTGGATAAATTAAATATTATTAAAGACGATGTTTCTAATAATTTATCTAATTCTAATGGGTTTGATATTAATAAAAACGAATTTAATGATTTAAAATTAGTTATGCAAGGATTTGATAAATCTTATGATTATCTTAAAAAAGAAATAGAATCAATCAAGGAGGATAATAAAAATTTTTATTTAGAAAAACTTTCAGATTTATCTTCTAGTGAATTGGGATTCTTAGCTAAATTTTTAATTGCTATTACAAATCTAAAATATTGTTTAAATAATGGTTATGATATATCTGATTTATCATTCAATATTGCTTTATTAAAACAGGATGAATTTAAATGGTTTTATGGTTAATTTAATTTATATTATGTTAAAGTCTTTAATTATATTAAAACTATATTTAATTTAAATAGTATTTTTTCTTTTCCAATATTGTTTTTATGAAATTTTTATAAAAAACTTTAGATTAAATAGGTAAAATATTTTTATAATAATATCCTAAATTTATTTATGGCAAAAGTTAGTATATTAGGTTCAACTGGAACAATTGGTAAAAATGTTGCATTCACATTAGCAAGGTTAGATGTTATTGATGAAATTGTAATGTTTAGTAGACCATCAAGTTTAAGTAAGGCTGAAGGTGAAGTGCTTGATATGTATGATGCTTTAGCTGCAGAGAATATTTTATGTAAATTTATTCCTTCTTGTAACTTTGAAGATATTGCGGGATCTGATATTGTATTGATAACTTCAGGTATTCCAAGAAAAAAAGGTATGGATAGATTGGATTTGGCAATACCAAATGCTAAAATTGTTAGGGATTATGCTAAGCAAATTGCTATTCATGCTCCAGATTCTATTATTTTAGTTGTAACTAACCCTGTTGATGTAATGACAACAGTTGCATTAAAATATTCTGGTTTTGATAAAAGTAGAGTTATTGGACTTGGAAATCACTTAGATTCTTTAAGATTAAAAATGTTCTTATCTAATTACTTTAATATTAATAGTAGTGAAGTTCATACAAGGGTTATTGGAGAACATGGTAATCATATGGTTCCTCTTTTAAGTTCAACTACTATTGGTGGTATTCCTTTAGATTATTTTATTGGACCTATTAATTTAGACGTTGATGTTCTTATAAATAGACTTAAAAGTGCAGGAAATTCAATTATATCCAAAAAAGGAGCAACAGAGTATGGTCCTTCTTTTGCAATTACTGATTTAATTAGAAATATTATCACTAACAGTCGTAGAATTCTAACAGTTACTACCTATTTGGATGGTGAAGTTGAAGGTGTTCATGATATATCATTAGGTGTACCTGCAGTTTTATCAAAAAAAGGTATTAAAATGATTGTCCCTATTCATATGACTGAGATTGAAAAAGAAGAATTTTATGCTGCTGCAAATGTTATTAAAGAATGTACTGATAAAGTTATGCATTATTTAGAAGATTAATATTATCTTCCTTAGATAATATTTATTGATTTTTTCTGTTTTTTTATTAATTTACTTATCTTTTAGTTTAAAATTTAAACAAAAATATTCATGATTAATATATGCTTTAAATTTATAAGTAAACTATTTATTTTTGCTATTTTTTTTAATTGGAATGTATTTTTGTTTTTATTTTCTTTTTACTTTTTTGTATTATTGTATTTTTTTGATTTATTTTCTTATTTTTAAATGGTTTGGTGATGTTTTTTTTAATTTAATTGAATAATAATTTATATTAAATGAATTATATTATTATATTATAATATGTTATGGGATGAATTTAATGAACTCTACATCAAGTTGTTTAAATGAATGGAATGCTATTGTTGAAGCCTTTGGACAAAGAAAAGAAGTAATTTTAATAAGAAGATATAAAACCAAAAAAGATGGTTTTTTATTATATCCTACAGTTAATTATGCCCATCAAAAAAATTTTATTGAAGTTTTTAAAGATAATGAGAAGGATTTTGTTTATGAAAACTTATATCCTAAAAAACTAGATGAAAAATCTGAAGTTAAATACTATGCAAAAGTAGACAGCATTATTCAAAAACCAACAGATACTATTGAAAAATATGAAAAATACCACATATGGACTAGTGAACATATTAAAGATTATGTACATAATGAAACAAGTTATATTTGGCTATTAAGGGTATACGAACTTCAAGAGCCATTGATGCTTAAAAGGGGTGGTGGAAGAATTTATTCAAAGGCTGAAAAAGAGGTTTCATTGGAAAATATGGCTCCAATATTTAGTGATATTGAATTTAATAAAATTAAAGAGGATATTTTAAATATATAATTTTTTAATATTATTTTTAGATAGTTATAATTGTTTATTTTCAATTAAAAAGTTTAAATAAAATTTTATTTAAATATTAATTTTAATTTAAAAGTTTAGATAAAAATTGAAATTTTAAGCATTCTATTTTAATATTTAAAAAATTAATTATTATTAAAATTTAAAAAAAGGTAAAAGAATTAAAATTTTATATTTCATTCTTTTACATATATACTAGCATTTTCATTAAATGGATTTATACGAACAGCTAATTTTAACATATATGGATAATTTTTATAAGTGTATTCAAGATATCTTACCCATTCATATATTAATTTACTGTAAACTCTGCTTATATCATATGATAAATGTAGATAATCAGATTCAGGTAGATTTTCAAATGTTTTCCTATAACTTAATTCATCAGTTAAATGCATCATAGCAAGAAGCAATTCTGAAAAATTATCTGTTTGATGTAATGTTGGATTTTCAATTAAATCAAATAGATAAGGTCTTCTTTCATTTAAATATTCTTTTAAATCTATAAAGAATTTAGTACGATCTTCAGATGATAACTTGAAATTAAATGATATTGGATTTTCATCTAATTCATTTAATGCATTTTCATAATCTTTTTCTTTCCAAGTTTCAATGGATTTAAGTTCTTTAGTTAAATTAATTTCTCCATTCGCATAGTAAAACTTTGATATTAAACCATTTCCAATTCCTGAAAAGAATGATCCCATAAGAATATCGATTTTTTCTTGTAAAGTTTTTTGTTCATGATTGTCCATTACCTTATCTATAACAAGGGTTACAATTAGTATATCAATTGGTATAAATCCTAAATGTAACATTACATAATGGAATATATCATGGAAATCTCCAAATATGATATAATCTATACCATAAATTACAAATATCAGGATAATTAATATTATCCCAAATTTCACTTCCCATTTTATTTCTTTCATATTTCCCACTAAATAATTTTATTAAATGATTTTTTTTAAACTTAATTTAAAGTTTAAATTTAGATATTTAATTCAAAAATTCCTATATTATTTTTTTATAGATTATTTATTTATAAAAAATTATAAAAATTGGTTTTTATTGTTTTTAAAAATAAGTTCAATATTTTGAATTATATTTCCAATATTATATTAATAGTAATATTAAATATTTTTTACTAATGGTAATAAGTTTTAATTGCTTCTTTTCATTATCAAAAATTAGAGTCTTCATTAAAAATAGTATATTTTAAAAATTTTAAAAAAAGAATTACTTTGTTGAAAAATAATATTAAGGATTTAACTTAAATTATTCTATCTAAACTTTAAATTTAACATATTTTAAAGAATTTCAACAAAGTTAAAGCAATCTAAAGGTTTTAATATTTTAAATTGTTTATATTTGGTATTGTTTTGCTGGATTTCCTGAGAAGTCTGCTATTGTTGCTTCTCCTGTGAAGGTGAATACTTCAAATACTGGGTTGTCTGCTGTTGAATATAATGATTTTACAAGTTCATTTGAGTCTAATACTTTTTGTTTGAGATTTACATCATCTACAAATTCTACTTCTCCTTTTACTCTTAACCATTGATATTCTGGGGTTGCTGCAGTTAGTTCAAATTTTGGATCTGCATCTAATTCTTTGTACATTGGTTTTGTATTTGCTGTACAGAAATATGGTTTGTTATTTTCTTCAAAGTAGTAAAGTATTGGTCTTACTTTTGCTTCTTGGTCTAATCCTTTAGTTGCTAAGTATACAAGTGGGTTTTCTTCTAAAAATTTAATTACGTCATTCATAATAATTCACATCCATATATTTTATTTTTTAAATTTTTTTATTTAAACAAGATATATTTGGTTTTAAACTAAAAATATCTGTTTATTTTTTAAATCAATTTTGACATGTATTTAATTGTATGATTTAATGTATATAAATAGGTTTTGTAACTTTTTGGTTACTTGCCTATTTTTATTTCTTTAATTGTTTTTTGTTCTTCTGTATTTTTGTGTTAAATACATGTTTTGTATTTAATTGTATGATTTAGTGTATATAAATAGGTTTTGTAACTTTTTGGTTACTTGCCTATTTTTATTTCTTTAATTGTTTTTTGTTGTTGTGTATTTTTGTGTTAAATACATGTTTTGTATTTTATAGTTTGATTAACTATTTATAAAAGCTTTTTGTAACTAAAAAGTAATGGGGTTACTGTATAGTAACTGTAAATAAGTTTTAATTTAATATTTAATTAAAAAAAATATTCTGTTTTAATTTAAATAAAATAATGATTTTTTAAAAATAGAAGATTAGATTAAATCAACCATGTCTTTTAATGATTGATTTAAATCATTGTCAATTGATATGCCTCTATTTATTGCTTCTGGAATATTTGCTTGATTTAAGTTCATTCTTATCAATGTTGAATTTGGATAATTGTAGCAGTATTGTTCAAATGGGAATCTGATGATTGTTGGGGTATTATATCCTACACCTAATTCTAAAAATACTGTATTTTCGTTTACTGAATTTTTTAGAAAGTCCACATATTTATTATAGTTTTTATAGTTAGGTTCTTCAACAAATCTATTATCACATCTAAGGTTTTGAATTAAAAAATCCCCACATTTAGGACAATATGGTATGTCATCACTGCTTATTGTATAGTCATCTACTTTATTATTAATCATTCTTTTAATGTATTTTTCATTATAATAAACATCATTAGAGCAGGGTTTTATACATTGGAATTGTGAGTATTGTCCTTGTGGTTCAAATATTTTTTCTTGTTTAAATCCTGCTTTTTCAAGTTGATAATCAACATTAGTTGATATGATATAATAGTTTTTGTCCTTAAGTATATTGTATAAATTAAGATATGGTTCTAATGCTGGTGTTTTATATCTTACTTCATTTATATGGTGAGACCAGAATCCCCAATATTTGCATGCATTATCCTCATTTAAATAAATCCAATATATGCCCATAACTTCTGTTAAATTATTATAACCTAATTTTTTATATTGTGGATAATGTTTTTTAAAGAATTCTTCACTTGTATAATTTAATCCTGCTGCTGCAGATAATCCAGATCCAACACCTACAACAATATTGTCAGCATTTGATATTTTTTCATATGCCTCTATAATTTTTTTAGAGTAATCATTAAACATTTTAACCTCTTCTATTTAATTTAATAGTTTTCTGTAATCTTATTGTTATTTTTAAATTATATCCTATTTTTTAATCTTCTAGTAGTTTTTCTGTAATTTTATTCTTATTTTTAAATTATATCCTATTTTTTAATCTTCTAGTAGTTTTTTGTAAATTTTTAATTGTTCTTCTTCAAACACATCAAAAATTACCATTTCAACACTAGTGTTTGGATTATCATTTAAGTAGTCATTTACTGCAGAATATGCTACTTTTGCAGCATCTTCTTTTGGATAATTAAACACTCCTGTTGAAATATTTGGAAATACAATTGTTTTTAAATTATATTTATCTGCAAGCCTTAGCGAATTTGTGTATGATGACTTTAATGAGCTTTCTTGGTTTTTATCTGGTTTAGTTCCTTTAATTAATGCAGGACCAACAGTATGGATAACATACTTAGCAGGCAAATTATATCCTTTAGTTATCTTTGCTTGTCCAACTTTTTCATCATGACCTTGTTTAACCATAATTTTATTACAATCATATCTTAACTGTATTCCTGCTGCGGAGTGAATTACATTGTCAATACAATTATGTAATGGTATAAAACAACCAAGAAGTTTGGAATTACATGCATCCACTATTGCATCTACTTTTAATCTAGTTATATCTCCATGAAATATTCCTATTTTTGGATTTTTAGCTATTGGTTTAATATCATTAACTGAAACTAGATTTTTTGAATTTGTTTCATAACTTAATAATTCATCTTGGATTTCTAAAAATTCTTTAGATATCGATCCAGGTAGACGAATGTTCATTAAACCTCGCAATAGTGTCCTTTTACTTTTATAATCATTTGGAATATTGATTTTTTCATTAGTTTCTTCTATTAATTCTTTAAGCAAGTAATCTACCATTTTTTCTCTATCCATATTATACCTCCTTGCTTTTTGTCATTTTAACACATATTCTAATTGTATATTTGATTAATAAATAGATTTTGTAATAATTTAGTAACTAAGTTACTGAATGGTAACCATATTGGGTTTTTAATAATCAAAATATTAATTAAATTTAAATTATTATGTGAAAATTTTATTAATTTTAAGTTATAATATTTATTTAAGTGATATCATGGCTAAACAGAAAGTTCAATTTAAGTGTCCTATTGATAAGGTAGTTGGTTTATTTAATAAAAAATGGACAATACAAATTATAAGAGACATGTTTTTTGGTAAAAAACAGTTTTCAGAATTTAAAGAAGATAAACCTAATTTAAGTAATAAAGTTCTTTCACAGAGATTAAAAGAACTTGAGGAACATAATGTTGTTGAAAAAAAGATTGTTGAAACACACCCTATAAAAACTGAATATTATTTGACTGATTATGGCCGTAGTTTAAATAGGGTGATTTATGAAATTGCAATGTTTAGTTTAAACAGTGGATTCGAAGATTATTCGGATAAAGATAAAAGAGAGGAAATTCAAGCTTTATTTAAAGATACTCTTAATATTTCAGATTAAATATTTAAATAAAATTCAAAGATTATCTTATCTTTTTAAAATTTAAAGTCCATTATTATTTAATTAATAATTTTTCAAATTTATAAAATAATTTATTAACTCTTTAATAATCTCAAAAAGTTTATTCTATTTAATCTAAAAATTTTTTAATAAAGCTTGTTTGTAGTACACTATTTTTACTTATTTCTTCTAATTTTAGGAATAATTTCCAGGGCATTGAAAGAAGCATGTAATTGTTTGGAATTAATGCTCTAATTTTAGATCGTCCTGCAAAATCAATTGGTCCAAGAACTGGTGATGGATTATCACTATCTCTTTCTTTGAAGGTAAAAGCACCAATAGCTTGACAAGCGGATGCTTGTGGAGTTAGTATATAATTGGAATCTGTTCTAAAGGAGCTATTTAATTGTATTAACACTGTTAATTCAATTGGATTAACTGTAAATATCACTGAATCTGGAATTTCTCCATTTTCTAGTTTTTCTAGTGGTTTAAAAACAGCATATTTTTCATCATCATAGATTGGTCTTTTGCTTATTGATTCATATGCTGTATTATAATCAGAATAGATACGTTCTCCATTTAAAAACATTTCTTTTATTGCTTCGGGCATATGCTCTATTTTTTTAAGGTATTTGTCTTTATCTTTAGCACTTTCAAGACCTAATGATAGGAAACATGCTTGAAGTTCCTTATCTTCTTCAGTTTCAAATCCAGTACCCCAACCTAAACCGGCATTAACTCCACCACAACTTATATTTTCACGACTAAAACATGTCGTTTTCCTTTTTGCAATGGTCTGTCCTACAAGTGACATTACACATGCACCCCTTCCAGGTTTAAGCGTATATGCATCTTCTGGTTTTTTGTCTGTTTTAATAAGTGCAATTGGATTAAACCTTGCAGATAATTCTTTTGTTATATTACTTTCCATTTTACCACCCTTAAATGATTGTATTACACTTACTTTGTACCATAAATTCTATCACCAGCATCTCCAAGACCAGGGAGAATATATCCATTTTCATTAAGGTTTTTATCCACTGTTCCACAGAATATTTTAACATCTGGATGCTTTTCTTCAATAGCTTTAATTCCCTCTGGTGCTGCAACGATACATAGAAGTTTGATTTTACTTACTCCGTCTTTCTTAAGCATGTCAATTGTAGCAGATGAACTTCCACCAGTTGCAAGCATGGGATCTATGATTAAAACTTCCCTATTTTCAATTCCTTTTGGCATTTTATAGTAATATTTAATTGGTTTTAGTGTTTTTTCATCACGATAAAGACCAATATGTCCTACTTTTGCATTTGGAATTACATTAATAATTCCTTCTAACATACCCATCCCTGCCCTTAAAATAGGCACAATTGCATAATTGTCTTCATTTAACATTCCAGTTTTTAACTTATCTAATGGGGTTTGTATTGTAACTTCTTCAAGTTTTGCATCACGCATAGCTTCATATGCTAAAAGTGTGGAAATTTCTGTAATTAATTCACGAAATTCTTTTGTACCTGTATTTACATCTCTTAAGATAGCTAATTTATGAGTTATTAAGGGATGATTTAGAACATTTTCATTCATTAAATATCTCCTATATTTTAAATTAAATTTTATTAGTTTACTTATGTTAAAATTTAAGTTTAGTTTTTTTGAATTCAAATTTTAATAGATATATTTAATCAAAATTTAAATAAAAGAGGTTTTCAACATAGTCAAATTATTGTAATTTTATTATTCTAATATATGTCTAAAATAAATTTTGAACTTTATGATTAATATTTTGAATATAACTTTTTAATCTTATAATCAATTAAAATTTTAAATAAAATGAATTTTCAATCTAATCATAATAAGTTAAAATAAACTTGATATTTATTCTATATAAATTTAAATCAAGTTTATTTATAATTTTAATGAATATCTCTTTTTTATTTATAAATTCAACTTTAGAAAAACATTCTTTTTTCTTTTAAAATCAAAATTAATGGTCTTATTTTTAGTTTTTCTTTAAATTATTTGTTAAAATTAGAACTAATCTTAATTATGTAATTTATAATATATAAATTTTTTATCTAATGCCTAGGCGAAATTTATATATAATTTCATTTACTATTAGTTAATCATATATAATTTTATTATTTAATTTTCATTTTCATTTAATTTATAAACATTTGTAGGTGATAATATGGATGAATTATTTGAGAAAATGGTAAATGAAGCAGTTTCTGCTCAAAGAGCAGATGTTGATGTTATTAGGGAAAAAAGAGGCACTAAATTTAAAATTGCTGATGCTAAGCCGTATTTGGATGCAGCAACTAGTATGAAACCAATAGGTAGCCAATCTCAAGCAGTTTTTGATTTGCATACAAATTCTGTTCAAACACATTTCGATGCTCTTAATAGTTTAACTGATACTGTTAGGCCAGAAGATGATCCAATGGTTGAACATTATCAAACACCACCTGTACTTGAAATTCTTAAAGAAGAAGATTCAAAATTTAATGAAAGTGTTGAGAAATTTACTCAGGCAATTGCTGATAATGAGGCATTAGTTTCTCGTGAGGCAATTAGACATTATGGTGGATTTTATGGTCCTACTTGTGTTGTTGATTTTGCAATGATTCCTGGAAGTACAAGTAATGTTGTAAATCAAATTCTTCTTAAAACAGATATTCCATTAGCACATAAACAGGCTATATTGTCTGCTAAATCATGGGGTATGAACACTTCTTATGGAGTTGGGGATGCATTTTCACAAGCTCTTGAAAATGGTGCAAGTGCTGATGAAGCTACTAAACTTGAGATTTCTCAATTACAGGATATCTATCTTGATCCAATTGAGGCTCAAGGTAAACTTATGGATGATGCTGGAGAATCTTCATTTGATTGTAGGAAATATATGAAAACTTATAAAAAACATATGGCTCCCTATGTAAAAGCAGCAATGGATAATGAAGTTCATTATGGAAATATCTTAACTGTACCTGCATATTGTGTAGGGGATATTGCTCATCATATATCACAATCTACATTTAATATGTGTAAGGATGATGTTGTAATGGCAATTATTGAAGCTACAACTGATGTAATTGAATCTAGTTTAAGATCTAATATTAATAATTTCAAATCACCATTCGATATTTTAAGTTTAACTACTGGTGCTTCAGCATGTGCTACTGAATATATCTTAGAACTTGATGGATTTAATGCTGTGATGATTGTTGATCTTCTTACAAAACGTTTCCATAATTTTGTACAATTAAATCCAACAAGGGGGGCTGCTGCAGAATTACATAACTCTGACTTTATGGACATGATATATAGGGGTTATACATATCTTGATAAGGCTAGAAAAGCAAAATGTTCTGATTCTGGTATTTTGGTACCTATGGTAAGTTCTTATCCTGTAGATTTAAAACCAATAGATAATAATGAAGTGATAATGAATCCACAAAGATATACTTATCCATCTTGTGCTATATCTGTAAGATTCTCATCATTAATGCGTCTTGCAGATTATCCTTGCTTACTTACTTCAGAACCAATGACTGCAACTTTAATGACAAATATTATCGCACTTAATAAGGATAAAGCAAATTCACCAGTTAAAGCTTGTAAAAATTGTGCTGTTGCTTCCCTTATTGACTTTAGGCATCAATATTGTCAATGGAAAAACGCTGTATAAAAAGTTTAAAATCTAGTTTTCTAGATTTTTTAACTTTTTTAAGTTAAAATGGTTACTTTTATTAGTAATTTTATATTTTCTTGCTTTTTTAACTTTTTTAAGTTAAAATAGTTGTTTTTAATAAAGAATTTATAATATATTATACAAATTATAAATTAATTTTGATTTTATTTTATAAATTTAATATTAATTCTTTATTTTTATAATTTAAGATTTAAATTAATTGCATAGGTGATAATATGAAAGGGAATATGTCAAATAAATTTTTAGCAGAATTAATTGGAACATTCTTCCTTGTTTTTATTGGTACTGGATCTGCAGTTCAAGCAACTTTACTTGCTAATGGTCACGTGGGAACATTAGGAGGTTTTGCTGAGTGGTTTGCCATTTCATTAGCATTTGGTCTTACTGTAATGGCGGGTGTTTATTCACTTGGAAAAATATCTGGTGCTAATTTTAATCCTGCAGTAACTATTGGTTTACTTGTTTCTGGAAATCTTTCATTAAGAGATTCTGTAGGATATATTATTGCACAATTGATTGGTGCAGTTTTAGGAAGTTTATTTGTTTTTATATGTATTGGACCAAGTTCTGCAACTGTTGCAGCTTTAGGTGCAACTGCTCCTGCTACTGGAGTAAGTGCAGTTTCTGCAATTATCGCTGAACTTATTGGTACTTATTTGCTTGTATTGGTTGTTATGGGTACTGCTGTAGATAAAAAAGCAGATCCTAGGGCAGCGGGTTTAGCAATTGGTACTGCTGTTGCATTAGCAATCTTTGTTCTTGGACCTATTACTGGTGGATCTATTAATCCAGCAAGGACTTTTGGTCCTTATTTAATCGATTGTCTTGTTGGTGGAGGAAATCTTTGGGGTTACTTCTATATTTATATTATTGGTCCAATTGTTGGTGGTATTCTAGCTGCTTTAACTTATGTTGGACTTGCTAGTAATAACCCTAATTGTAAAATATAATTTTTTTGAAGATTTTTACTCTTCAATTAATTATATTTTTTTTACTTGTTTTTGCTTTTTTAACTATTTTGTTTAATATTATCTTTAATTATTATTCATCTTCTATCAAATTTTTTATTTTCATTAAAAAAATATGTATTGATGCTATATATTAATAATAATTTATAATTATTTTATTAATAAGTATTTTAAAATAAGAATTAGGCATGATATATTTAAAAATTAATTTAATTTATATTGGAATATTTACTTGTATATTTAATTAAAATTATTTATTCTGTATTTGTTGTTTGTTTGTTGGTTTTTGTTGGGATTTTGTTTTATATTTGTTGTTTGTTTGTTGGTTTCTATTAAAATTTTTATTATTTTTTGATTGTATTAATTAAAGGTTTTTGTATTATAAGAAAAGTAATTGTAATTTATTTTTTAATAAATTACTTTTAATATTTTTTTTAAAGATTTAATTATTATTAGATAATTCTAGAAATTTATCTAAATCAATTTGATTACTTTTATATAAAATTAAATATTTTTCTAAATTATTAACGTTTTTAAGATTAGATAAAGATACGAACTCATTTATATTAATTAAATCTTTCTTATATAAATTTAAGGATATTTCTATATTATCAAGATTATCAGCTATTTCTTCATTGTATTTTTCTACTTTTTCCATGTAATCATAGTCAAAATCAACATCTAAATAATCTTTATAATATTTTGTGTTAATATTTTCTTTATTTGTATTTTTACATATGTCTAAAAATTTACAAGTTTTACAATGTTTTCCACTAATATTCGGATACTTATCATCTTCAATATTAGATGCAATTTTATCTATTTTTTCTGTGAGCTTATTGATTTTATCTTCATCAATTCCTATTTCAACTAATTTTTTAGATTTAATTGCATAGATATATAATCTTTTAATATTATAATCGTCACGTTCTCTTAAAGCAAGAAGGTAAGTGTATACTTGATTTTCATATTCTTTAATATATTTTCTTTCAGAAAATGTGTTTTTATAATCAAGTATTCCAATTTCACCGTTTGGCATTTTAAAGATTAAGTCAATTGTTCCATCAAGATTATAATTATCTGTTTTAATATTGAAATTTACCTCGGAATCAATTATCTCAAAATCTTTAGCAACATTATTATAATAATATTTGATATTTTCAATTATACGATCTAATTTCTGATTTCTATTTTCCTCTTTTTTAGTTTTAAGTTTAATGTCTACATTGTCATATATTGTTCTTATTATACTCTCTACTTCATCATCACCAATATACTTATTATTGTTTAATTTAATCTTTTTATTGATAATTTCAAATGCAGAGTGTATAAGTATTCCTTCATTAATTCTTTTTGTATTTGATATTTTAAAGTCAAAATAATGTAATAATCTATATTTAAATGGACAATCTGTATAATCCCTTAAAGAAGTAAAACTTAAATCTATTAAATCTTCTTTCAATTCTGGTTTTTCACAAATTGTTTTTCGGATTTTTTCTTTATTCTCTTTTAGTTCTTTACAATAATCCAATTTTTCTTCTAATTCCACAATTCTAGTTTTTTCGCTTTTTTTGGAATTTATTAATGAGGATAATATAAGTATATCTTGTGCTCTAGTTAAACCTACATAAACAATCCTATCTTCCTCATTGTTATGCTCTTTAATTTCTTCTTCTTCATTTTTAAAGCTTTTATATCCTAAACAGTCGTTTGGGGTATAATATACTGGATGGCCTGCAATATATCCACTTTTTGGGTTAGGATTTTTATATTCTTTAGGAAATTTATCAACACTTAATGATGCTAAAATGACTACTGGGAATTCCAAACCTTTGGATTTATGTATTGTTCCAATTTGAATACCATTTTTACTATCAGTTGCTGATTCATACTGATCTATATTATGGTATAAGAACCAAAATGCGCCTTTCACATCTTTAGAATGTTTCACTTCTTCATAATTATGTAATGATTCAGATATTAATGAAATATTTTTTAATTCTATTTCATTATTACTATCTTGAATAAAGTCAGGGTTTAGGTAATTTGTGGTTTTGGTTAATAATTCAAAAAATACATCTAAAATTCTTGGTCTTTCTTTGTAATCTTCAGATTGCACCCTATCTCTTAATTCATTAAGTTTATGGAAGAATTCTAAATCTTTTTCATTGGTAATCTTATATTTTTCAAGGTTTTCATTACTTAATATCGGCCTTTCTATTCTATTAAAAACCTCAATTACGAGTTCATCGTCTTTATTAAATATTCCACTAAATTTACGGATTCTACCTTTCTTTCCTGTTTTTTCTTTCATAACCTCATTTAAACATTTCACTGCGTTTTCTTCAAATTCTTCTTCAATATTATTCAATTTATCCTTTGTATCTTCAGATAAATCAATGAATTTTTGTTTGAAATTTTCTCCAGTGTATGCTTTAAGATTTAACCAATCACTTTCCCATCTATTAAAAATATGGCTATGTGGATTATCGTCACGAATTAAATGATAATATAATGTTAATAACGATTTTACTTCTGGTTTTTCAAGTAGATTATTAAGTCCTTTAATCTCATAAGGTATGTTGTTTTCTTTTAGTAATTTAATTAGCGGTCCAATACAGTTATTGACCTTTACAGAACGTGACAATATACCTATTTCATTGTAATTTTCAATAATTTTATTATCATACAAATATTTAATTGTATTTAAAATATTTTCTGCTTCTTCATTTTTATCATCGTTGTCTAGATAATAGATTTCTCTATTAAGATTTCTTTTACCTATAAGTTTATCTCTTGAAGTGGTGTCCTGATTTTTAATGTATTTTTCTGAAAAATCAATGATTTGGTTTGTTGATCTGTAGTTTATATTTAAATCAACTTTTTTCACATCATCATTAAATAGTTTTTCGAAATAATTCTCAGTACTTCCTCTAAAACCATAAATACTTTGATTGATATCACCTACAACTGTAAATGAATCTGCAGTATTCATTAATATCTCAAATATTCTAGCCTGAACTGGATCTGTATCCTGGAATTCATCAATTAAAATATTTCTATACTGTGTTTTTGGATTTTCCTCAAGATATTCTAAGGTTTTTCTTTGCATATTTGGAAAGTCAGTGGCATTTTTACTATTTAATAATTCTAGGTATCTTGGATAAGATTTAGCTATTTGTAGATATTTTGCATTATACCATGATTTTTTATAATCTGGATTATTTCTAACTTCTTCTCTTGGGAATGTTTCATTTTCGTTTATATAATTATTAACAAACTCAATATACTCTGAACTTATTGGATGTGTTTTTTTAATATATTCTACTAATTTTTCAGTATTTACATTAAAAGTAGAATATTCATTATACTTTTTAACTATGTCTCTAATCTCTCTTTTTGGAATATATGCTTCATTTACAAATCCTAATTCTTTTAGATTACTATCAATAAATAAATTAGTTTTTTCACCTAAATCATCATCAAGGATTTTTAGACCTACTTTTCCATTACTTTCCATTATCTTACTGCAAAAACCATGAATTGTAGAAATTTGCATTTTTTCTATATCTGATTTTGGAATATTGTCATTAGATAATCTTTCTTTTAACTCATTTGCTGCTTTACGAGTGAATGTTATAACAAGTAAAGATTCTGGTTTTACTTTTTTCTTTTCAAGTAAGAATTTTACTCTTTCAATAAGTACATGTGTTTTTCCAGAACCTGGACCAGCTTCTATAACAAGCGGCTTATTTCCATCATAATATGCTGCTTCAGTCTGACTTTCATTTAGTTTGTCTTGGGTTTTATTTAAATTTAGGGAATTTTCGCTTATGTCTTTTTCTAATTTGATTTTGTTTTCACTGTTTTTAGAGTTTGTTTCTTTTAATTCATTTATCTGGTTTTTAGAGTATGTTTCTTCAGGACTTATATTTATTTTATATATTGGACCGTTATATTCCGGAATTTCAAAGCTTTTGTCTTCATATTCCTTATAAAACCAAGTGGTTACTTCATATAGTCTTCTAAATGCATTTTTAATGTCTTTAGGTCTAACTTTACCTCTATTATGTAAGACCTTATTTCTTTTTTTACGAATATAATTAAGGCTTGACCTAATTGGTTCTGCTATAATTCTGTCTTGTCTTAAAATTTTAATCTTATCGTCTTGGGTATAATATAAATCATCAATATTTTCTTTTTTAAAGATAATATTTGTTATTGATTCGGCAACACTGCCAATTATTGAAATTGAACCTTTAAAATTAGACTCTACAAGATCTTTCTCTGCAAACATGCAGTCTTCAGCAAGATCATCATATTTTTCTTCTAAAAATTTAAAACAGTAATCCATATTCTCCCCTTTATTAATATTTTAAACTTAATATAAAATTTAATCTATTTAAAAATAGGTAAATTAAATTTTTAAATGAGTAAATTTTAAACAGAGTCATCTATTTATTAAATCTAAATTTATCTATACTTTTTTTAATATATAAATTTAGATATTAAGTTCTATATTTATATAATAAAATAATTATTATTTTCAGCTATTTCATCATTTTTTTATAGATTTTTATATTTTTTATAAAAAGATTTAATATATATTTAAAATTAATTTAATAATAACTTAATTTAGTATGTGATTTTAATGAAGTGGAAGATTGGTGATGTTGAAATAGATAATCAAGTTGTTCTAGCTCCTATGTCTGGTGAATGTGATTCCTCTTTCAGGTGTATTGTTAAATCTATGGGTTGTGGGCTTATTGGAACTCAAATGATATCTGCTAATGCAATCAAATATGGTAATAATAGGACTGATGAATTATTATTCATGACTGATTATGAAAGGCCTATTTCAGTACAGCTATTTGGTCCAGATTCTGATTCATTTGAAACTGCATCAAAATATGTCTATGACCATATAAAACCGGAAATTATTGATATTAATATGGGTTGTCCAGTTAAAAAGGTTGCTATAAATTCCAAATCAGGTAGTGCATTACTTAAAAGTCCTGAAAAAGCATATGATATAGTAAAAACCGTTGTTGATACTTTAGATATTCCAGTAACTGTAAAAATTAGAAGTGGGTGGGATAATAATAGTATTAATGCAGTTGAAATTGCTAAGGTGGTAGAAGATGCAGGTGCATCTGGAATTACTGTTCATCCTCGCACTAGAACTCAGGGATATTCTGGAAAAGCAGATTGGTCTATAATTAAAGAAGTTAAAGAGGAATTATCAATACCTGTTATAGGTAATGGCGATATTAGATCATGTTATGATGCTAAAAGGATGATTGATGAAACAGATTGTGATGCTATAATGATTGGTAGGGGAGTACTTGGAAATCCTTGGTTGATTAAAGAATGTGTCGATTACTTAGAAGACGGAACTGAGCCTCAAAAAGTCAGTATTGAAGAGAAGATTGGAATAATTAAAAAACATACGGAGTTATTTTTAAGAGATAAAGATGAAAATTTAGCTATCCGTAGAATGAGAAACCCTGTTTCACATTATATTAAATATTTCCCTAGAAATCATGATATTCTAAAAAAGTTATTTAAAGTAGATACAAAGGACGTTTTGTTTAATTTATTAGATGACTATTATAATAGTTTAAATAGGTAATATTTAATTGAATGAAAGTAGATACAAAGGACGTTTTGTTTAATTTATTAGATGACTATTATAATAGTTTAAATAGGTGATATTTAATAATAGGGATTTTTCTTGAAAGTGATTTTATAGATTAGTATAAGTTTATTCTAAATTTAAAAATAAGGGGTTTCAGAAAATTAAATAGATTTTCAACAGTTTAAAATTGTTTTTTTGGATAAAATTTAGTAAAAATAGATTTAATAAAAAATAGCATATTGCTATTTTTTAAAAATTGTTTTTCTTAGAATATATTCGACTATAAATATTGTAAATGCTACAGCAAATATTAACATCCAGTCTATGATACCGATTCCAGTTGTTCTAAATATCGTTTGAAGTGGAGCAATGTATATTACTGCAAGTTGTAATATAAATGATACTATTACTGCAATTGTGAATGCTTTATTCCTATAATTTGAATTTGATTTATTGCAATATGCACTAAATAACTGGTAAATTACAAATACTGTAAATGCAATGGTCATTGCTTTTGTTTTGCACTGTTTTATTCCAAGATTTTGATTTGTGTTTAATTCGTAAATGAATAGTCCTAATGTGCCTATTGCCATTGTTATACCGAATATTATAATTCTTAAGAAGTCTTTCTTCTCAAGAATTTCACCATTTTCTGGTTTACGGTGCATTAAGTTTTTTTCTGGACCTTCATTTCCAAGTGATTGTGCTGGTGGCCCGTCCATTATTATATTAATCCATAAAATTTGTATTGGATTAAATGGTAGCGGCATATTTATTATACTTGCACCTACGATTGTTAATATTGCACCTATGTTTGTAGATACCTGGAATTTTACGAATCTTTTAATATTATCAAATATTTTACGTCCTTCTTCAATTGCTTTTACAATTGTTGAAAAATCGTCATTTTGTAGAATCATATCTGAAGATTCTTTTGCAACATCTGTACCTCCACCCATAGCAACTCCAATAGATGCTTTTTTAAGTGCAGGTGCATCATTTACGCCATCCCCAGTCATTGAAACAATATTGCCTTTTGATTTTAATGTTTCTACAATTCTTACTTTTTGTTCTGGATATACTCTTGCATATACTTGAATGTCTTCACATATTTTAGAGTATTCTTCATCGGATAATCTATCTAATTCTTCACCTGTTACTATTTTTCCATTGGTTAATATTCCAAGTTCTTCTGCTACTGCTTTTGCTGTATCTTTATGATCACCTGTTATCATCACAACATCAATACCAGCATCTTTACATTTATCAATGGATTCTTTTGTTTTATCTTTTGGTGGATCTATCATCCCAACTATTCCACAAAAGATTAGGTCATCTTCAAATTCTTCATCATTTAAGTTTTTATATTCATCTAAATCGTCATGATTTTTGTTTAAAATTTTATATCCAAGACCAATTACTCTTAATGCAGAATTGGTCATTTCTTCTATTTTTGAATTTATATTTCCATACAACTCTTTATTCATTGGTTTAATAGTTCCATTGTCATCAATGTATTTAGATTTGGATAAGATAATTTCAGGTGCACCTTTTGTATAAGACACTATTTTTTCTTTATTTGTTGATAAATCACTGTTTTCAAGTTTTCTTATCTGTTTTAGGTTATTGTTTATATATTCATCTTCAGTAGAATATATTATACTCATTCTTTTTCTAGAACTTGTAAGTGGAATTTCTTTAATACGTTTATTGTTTTTTATGTATTCAAAATTAATTTTATCTTGTGCAAACTCGAGTATTGCTCCATCAGTGGGATCACCTATAATATCCCCATTTTTAATTGTTGAATTATTACATAAGTATCCTATATTGTATCCCATATTTGAGTAAATTTCACTTTTTTTTACAGTCATCTTGTTAAGTGTAAGTGTTCCTGTTTTATCGGTACATATTATATTACAACTTCCAAGAGTTTCAACAGCAAGAAGACGTCTTATAATCCCATTAGATTTAGCCATCTTTTGCATTCCAAGTGCAAGTGTTAATGTTAAGACTGCAGGTAAACCTTCTGGAACTGCTGCAACTGCAAGTGAAACTGCAGTCATAAAATTGTCAACGAGACTTAATCCTTCAAAATATTCTATCATAAATACTAAAACACATACTGCAATAGCAAAAAGTCCTAATGTTTTTCCGAGTTTATCTACTTTATTTTGGAGTGGTGTTTCTTCACTATCCTCCTGTATAAATGAAGCAATTCTACCAATTGATGTATTCATTCCTATTGCATATACAACACCAACACCTCTTCCAGAGATAACATTTGAATCCATATATGCTATTTTATCAGATAATTCTCTAGAATTTATATCATTATTTAATCTATCTAATATTTTTTCATCATCGGTGTTATAGTCGGTATTTTTACTTACTGGTCTTGATTCTCCAGTTAGCAATGACTCATCAATTCTTAAATCAGAGCTTTCAATGAGAATTAAATCTGCAGGAACTTTATCTCCTTCTTCAATAATTACTATATCTCCAATTGTTAGATTTTTTGAATCGATTTCCTCTTTTTCACCATCCCTTATAACTACTGCTGTTTTTACTACAATGTCTTTTAGTTTTTCCATGGCTTTTTCTGCTTTATATTCTTGTTTAAATCCAACTATTGCATTTAATAATACTACACAGAAAATGACTATTGAATCTAAGGTATCTCCAATAATAAATGAAATGATGGCCGCAATTATAAGAAGGATTGTTAAAGCCTCTTTAAATTGCATTAAAAATTTTACAATTGGGCTTTGATTTTCTTTTTCATCAAACTTATTTAAACCAAACTTTTCTTGTCTAATTCTTACTTCTTTTATGCTTAAACCATTAGAATTAGTTTGGTATTTTTTTAATATTTTATCAATAATTAGCATTGTATTTATTTTTAAGTATTTTTTAATTTAAAAATATTCCTATATTTTTTATTAAAAATGAATAGTTTAAGCTTGTTTCTAAATATTTAAACATATTTAATATTAAAATTATAAAAGTAGATGGATAATATTATATAATTATTTTCTTATTTATAACAGGTTTTTTTATAATTTTCTTAAATAAAGTGATTTATATTATTTAATGTTTTTTAACAAGCTATTTTATATTTTATAATAAAATATTAATTAATTTCCGATGTTTAATCTTTATCTTCGTCTAATGTTTCTAGAAGAAAACTTACTGGGCGGAAACCATCATTACAAGAAATCATTGCAGATTTCTTATTTTTCATCCAACCGTCATAAATATCTTCGGCACCATATGAAAGTGCCATAACAAATGGGGAAATACTGTCCCATGCACTTGTACAGAAATTTTTTGGTTTTTCCCAACCATTGGCTATAAAAACATCACCTTCATTAATATCACAGGGATGTTCTATGGGGTTTTCATATTTAGCAATGAGATCATCATAAGACACTTTTCTAATGACTGTTATTTTTACCTTTTTCATAAATATAATTTTGAGTTTTATTTTAAAATAAGTTTCTGAATAATATTAAATGTTATATATTATTTATGAAAATAAAGATTTGTAAGTAAAATTTTCTTTTAAGTTTTAATAATAATTAAAAAGGATAAAATATGGATAAAAAGTATTATTTTAATTTATTAAAAGATGCATTTAGATATGCTATTTCAGACTGGAAAGCTATATTGATTTTAGGTATTTTCCTTTATGTTATTTCATATATAGAAGATAATGTTATTTTTAAGAATGGTTTCAATACTTTAACCTATATATTTTTATTAATTGTTCTTATTATTTTCTCATTTATTGAATCTGGTTATTCATTTAAAATTCTTGAAGAAACAGTTTCCGGATCCAGGACTCCACCTATATTTGGAGATTATTTGGAATTATTAAAACATGGAATAAAAGATTCAATTGTTGTTATGTTTTATATGGTAATTGTAATATTTATATTAGTTTTAAGTTTTGAATTGCCTTTCCATGGTTATAAACTATTTGTTTTTTCAATGGGTTTGGTTTTTGCAGCTATTGTTTATATCTTAATGTTAGGCGCTTTTCTTAATTTAGCATATAATAATGGAGATTTAAGAAGTGGTTTTGCAATTGGTGATATCATTGATTTACTTAAAGGTATTGGAGTTTCTAAATTAATTCTTGTATATCTATTGGTAATTATGTCTGAAGGATTAATAGTTTTATTTGTTTTTGTTAATATACCCCTTGATAATCCATTTATCCTGTTTGTTATGAATTTATTTATTACCCCATTTTTTGTAATATTTTCCAAAAGAGCATTTGCTCTTTCAAGTTTATAATTTTAAATTCATATTTTTTTTAATTTTACTTATCTATAAATTGTATATGACTTTTGATTAAATCTCACTGATTTTAATATATTTTTAAGAAACATTTTTTCATAATTGTTTAAACAAATTATGGATTATGCTTAATGTTTTTGGTAATATTTTTCTATATTTTATTTTAATACTATTTTTTTTCAATTATTTTTAGTTTTTAATTAAATTTTGTTCATTTCATTGACTTTATAAAATTTTCATATATTAATCTAAATTATTTAATTTTGTTTTAATAACTTATTATAATAATATAGTTTTTATAATTTTATTTTTTTAAAAAATTTTTAATTTTT
>JBJFGN010000016.1:0-24837 GCA_051892775.1 Methanobrevibacter sp.
AAAAATTTGGGCTACTGTTAATCAAGCTGTTAGGGATAAATTTGATTATTACAGTGGTATTGACAATGGTGATACACCTTTACCATTTACTGAATTCAAAGATACTGGTACTAGAAACTATTTAAAAAGGAAATAAATAATTTTATTTCCTTATAAATTTTTTTATCACTCGAAACAAAACATCCTCTTTAGTTTTTTTTAATCATATTTATATTTAACTACTTAACTGTTGAAACTTTATATAACCTCAGTATAAAGATTTCAACATAGTTTTATTTTATTTTTTTCTTTAATTTAGATATATTCTGCTTATTTTTTATTTTTTTAAAATTTTAAATGATTATTTTTAAATTAGAAATAAATTCTATCTTAAATTCAATGATTTTAATAGGTATTAAATATCCAGTTTTTAGATAAATTTAAATATTAAATGTAATATATTTTTTACATAACTATATTATGTTTAATAGATTTTGATTTAATTTTATTCAATTGAAAGTTTTTAAAAAAAGTATTTTTAGTTTGTATTTTAAATATACAATTGTATTTTTTATAGATTTTCTAGAAAATATTTTTAAATTCTATTAAGAATTTTTGATTTTATAAATTAGTGATGTGGTACTATGAAAAAATTGAGTATTATATTATTATTAATAATTGTTATATTATTTTTCTTTGTAAGTACTGCTAATGTCTTATTTTTAGCAGAAGATACAAGTGAAAGTGTGGCAGAACCGGGTGTTGATATGGCTGCTTTATGGTCATTATCTGGCGGATTTAAATGGATTTATCCTGGAAGTTCAGTGAATGCTGAAGGTAGTACATTACATAATATATTTTTATTCCAAAATCATGATCCTTATGGGGATGCAAAAGACATTATACAATACAGTTATAATGTAACCCCAAATGTTTGTGTTGTATTAACAAATAATGCATCTGATAGGATTTTTGGTACTGATATGATTGGATCAATTAGAGAAAATAATTGGGGAGAGGGACAATCTAGAGGAAATGCAATTGATGAATCTTTATCTAATCACCCTGCAAATCCATTAGGTGTTATTGAAAGTTTATTAACTGGGGATATTAAGATATTTCTTATTTAAATATTTTCATTTTGATTTAAATAATTTAATTATTATCTTTTTAATAATTTAAGAATCTAATCCTCTCAATTTTTAGATTTAAAATCAATTTACTTTATTTTTAAAAAATAATTAACTGTGTTAAGTTTTAATTAAAATAAGTTTTTTATCAAAAGTTAAATATTTAAAAATAATAAAAATACAAATTATTTAATTTTGTATTTTTAAGATTTTAAGTATTTAATTTAAATTTTATCTAATGTTATTCTTTATTATCTTCAGAATAATATGGTTTTCTTTTCATTATACCTTCTATAAAGATTTCCTCTAGTTCTTCGTCAGAAGCACCCTCTCGAATATGTTTAACAATGTTTGTTAAATTATCATTTCGAAGTAGACAAGGTTTAATTTCTCCATTTGGAGTAATTCTAAGTCTTGAACAATTTTCACAGAAGCAAGTATTGTCCATTGGTTTTACAATTTCTATTTCTCCACCATCAATATAATATTTTCTTCTATCTTGCATGAATTCACGAACTTTAACTTCGTCTGCTATTTTACTAAGTTTTTCTTCAAGGGAATCAATATTGCAGTGATATTTATCACTGAAACTTTCATCATCACAACTCTCACTTTTTAACAATTCAATGATTTGAAGAACAAGTCCATTTTCACGACAAAAATCAAACATATCTTCTACTTCATTGTCATTAATACCTTTCATCAGTATCATGTTAATCTTAACTGGATAAAGTCCAACTTTCACTGCTTTAAGAATACCTCTTTTAGTTTGGTTAAGATAATCTTTTTTAGTTAGAAATTTATAGGTATCATTATTTAAAGTATCTAAACTGACATTAACTCTATTAAGGCCTGCATCTTTTAAATCTTTAGCATATTTTTCAAGATAATTACCATTTGTTGTTATTGATATATCTTTAAATCCTATTTTATTAATACCCTCAATAATTTCAACAATATCTTTTCTTACTAATGGTTCCCCTCCAGATATTCTGATTTTTTTGACTCCAAGTTTTTTTGCAATTTCAGTAATCTTAATAATTTCATAAGGGGTCATTTCTTCATTTGATGGAAGCATACCATCATGGTGACAATATAAACATTTAATATTACATCTATTAGTAATAGAAATTCTTAGTGAAATAATTGGCCTATTATATTTATCATGAATACTCATTAAACCACCTATTTCTTATTATTAATAAGAATTTCTATTTTATTAAAGTCTTTAACGCCATATTCTTCTGTTTTTAAAGATTTCAGCATACCTAAAATAGTTTCTTTTAAGAAGTTATTAACAAAATCATTTAAACCTATAACTTTTCCATCAATGGATAATGTAACATCTGCTTGTTTATCATATTCATAATCTAAGTCTCCATTGATGATTGATTTTGCAATTGATTCACTATCTGTATATCCACAGTCTTTAGTAAATAAAGTTGGGAGAATATCATATGATTTATTTTCTATAATATTAACAAGTGATTTTACATCGTCATCACTAAGATTTTTTGCATCTACAAGTTTTATACAATAATCATCAACAAGTTCTTTTGATGTTACAATTTTTGGATAATTATAATTCTTAAATCCTTCAATTACTACAAAATCTGGTTCATCAATGAGTTTTATTAAGAAAAGCAACCTTTCAAGAGGTATTGCACCGTTAATATTAAAAAAACTTTTTGTTCCTATACCTATTGTAATGTTGGAACCTGCTTGTTTATGTTTATAAGTATCAGTACCTTCATGATCCATTTCCATTTGGTGATGAGAATGTTTTATACTAGCCACTTTATAATTTCTATTTGTAAGTTCTTTTATAATACGAACAGTTAATGAAGTTTTTCCACTATTTTTTTTACCTACCACAGATAAAATTCTCATAATTATTCCCTCAATATTATGATTCTTTATATAATTTATTTGATTTTTTTAATTTAATAAAAAAATTTACACTATATAGTAATATTATACTTTATATTAATAGTATTTTTATATTTAGTTTTAATTTTTAAATATTTCTAATTCTTTTTTTATATTGATTTCTAATTTTTTTAATAAATTTTTATTATTTTTATTTGGCCTAAAACTTATTTAATTAAATTTTAAGATTATACGAATTTCTTAAATATTTTTTACTTTTTTTTCTTTATTTCTATACAATGTCTTAAATTTCAACTGTAAATCTTTGTATAATACTAAATTTGATAAAAGTATTACAAAATGTGTAGTAATACCACAATATTACTTTTGTAATACTTATTTTTTAAAAAATTTTTAAAAAATTAGTGAAATTTTTAAAAAATTAACTATTTTTTTACATATATCTAATTTTAATCAATTTCTTTAAAAAGTTAAATATATAATTAAAATTATTATTATTTAAAATTAACTTTAAATAATTTATTTTTAACTTATTTTTATATTTTTAATGATTATATCTTTATTTTATCTCTTTAAATCCATTTTAAAAAATTTTAGATGTGTAGTTAATACACATTAATATATAATATTTTTTAATTAAAAATCTTAGGTAAACTTTATATTAATAGAAAATAAACTTGTATATTGTACACATGGTAGATAATATGCCGAAACATATAGCATCTGGTCTAAAATATTTAGCTGCAGTTAAGTTAAGAAATAAAGATTATACTCAAAAAGAAATAGCAGAAAAGTTAGATATGGATCGTTCCACAGTTTCTCATTATTTAAATGGACGAAATCTTTCTTGGAACTCTATAGAGGTTGCGAACACTATTGTAAATATGTGTTCAAAAGATTTTCTTGCTATGGTGCAGGTTTTATTTGAAGATTTAGATAAAATTCGTACAATGGTTCTGGTGTTAAGGCCAAATAATTACGAAGGAATAATTAAAAATTCATGTATCGGTTGTGGATTATGTGTAGATTTATGTGTAATGAAGGCTATTAAGTTAGATTCATTAAAAGCCAAAATACAAAATGACTTATGTTGTGGTTGTCTTACTTGTGAAGAAGAATGTCCAACAAGGTCAATTCGAATTTTGGAGGTTAATAAATGATCAAAAATGAGAAAGAAATTAAAGGTAATAACTTTAATATAACAAGATCAGCAGAAGAATTACGTACTCTTTCTTTTAACGATCATGTTTGTATTGGTTGTGGAATTTGTGAATCCACTTGTCCTGTAAGTGCTATTACTCTTGAAGGTGTAGCTAACGTAGAACGTAATTACACAGGAATTTATTTCAGTGGTCACGATAAAATTAAACAAAATAATGTATTAGAAACTAACAAATCCGGAAAACTCACAAGACTTACAATTGATGAAAATAAATGTGTTCTTTGTGGTATGTGCAGTGGATTATGTCCTGCTGATGCATTAACATTAACTATTAATGACGAACCAATTAAAAACATCGATGCGTACCCTAGTTACAATGCTTATGCTGAAATTGATGATGATGAATGTATTTACTGTGAAAGATGTGAGGCTGCTTGTCCTAGAGATGCAATTACTGTAACAAGAAAATTACCAGACAGATCCAAATTAGTTACTGGTGAAATTGAAGTAATTGAAGAAGAATGTATTCACTGTGGTGTTTGTGAAGAAATGTGTCCTGCAGACGCAATTGATGTAGTAAAAACTATTGGTGAAGAATCTATTGAAATTGATACAGATAAATGTGTTTACTGTTTAGTATGTAAAAAATCTTGTCCAGTTGATGCAATTAAAGCATTATGTAGATTATGTTCCTATGGTGAATATGATTTAGATGAATCTGATGCTGAAATTACTGGAGCAACTATTATTGATCAAGAAGCATGTATCAAATGTGGTTGGTGTGCAGGTGTATGTCCTACTAATGCTGCTAAAGTTAAAAAAGCATTTGTTGGTAAATTAACTGCATATCCTGAAAAATGTGGAACTTGTGGAGCATGTGTAGATGTATGTCCATGTAATGCTTTATCTTTCCCAACAACTAAAGGAGCAATAAGAGCTGTACAAATCGTCGCAAATGATGATTATTGTATTAAATGTGGAGCATGTGCAAGAATCTGTCCTAATGATGCTATTGAAGTAACAAGGACTGGTATTGATTATACTGCTACTGATTCTCAATCTTGGATAGACGCATTAGAAGCTTTAAAAAATTAGGTGATATTATATGGAACTTAAAGTAAATCAAGATAATTGTTTAGGATGTGGTGTCTGTGTTGTAGCATGTCCTGTTAACGCTTCTATTAGTCCAGAAGTTGCTGGTGGACACGGTTCTAAAACTACAGAAACCATTATGATGGTAGAAAATGGTTTTATTAAATTATTTTCCCCTGAAAAATGTGAAGAATGTGGAACATGTCAAATGTTCTGTCCAGTAGATGCAATATGGTTAGAATAAGGTGATAATTATGCATTATGCAAATACTTACTTAAGCAAACCAGTAGTTGGAGACTTAGATGAATCTTATTCTGAAGGTCAAGAAGGAACTACTAAAGTTCTCCATTGTATGTTAAATACTGGTTCTGATATTTATCAAGGAGCATGTAAAAAAAGAGGTTCTACTTTAAAAGAAGAATATAAAAATGTTGCAGGAACCTGTTACATGGATCCTAGAGACATGATTGAATTAGGTGTTAAAAACTGGGATACTGTACTTGTAAAAACTGACTATGGTGAAGTTGTAGTAAATGCAGCAAAATCCAGAGATGCACCTCACAAAGGTACTGTATTTATTTGTAAAGGACCATGGGCTAACACTATTGTAAGTCATGAAACTTACTGTTGTTCAGATCCTACTTATAAAGGAATTCAATGTACTGTTGAAAAAACAGACAGAAAAGTTTTATTAATGGCTGATCTCATGAGATTAGTTTATAAAAAATATACTGATGAAACTGATGATGAAGTAATTGAAAATATGGAATCATTAGGTGAAAGACCTGTTTACAGGGGACGTAAATGGGAGGAATTAGATGAGTTATGAACCACCAATAACCGATTATGATGAAATTGTAGAAAACTGTACATGTGCTTTCTGTGGTTGTAACTGTGATGATTTAGACTACTTAATTAAAGATGGTCATGTAGTTGCAGTAAGACATGCATGTAGATTAGGTGCAAGTAAAATCATGGAAGATTTAGATCAAAGATTAATTGTACCTATGATTAGAGGAGACGACGGAGAACTTGAAGAAGTTGATTGGGATACTGCACTTGATAAGGCAGCAGAATACATCGCTAACTCCGTAAGACCTGTATTTTATGGTTGGTCTGAAACTTCTACAGAATGTATGAAAGAAGGTCTTGAATTAGGTCAATATATTGGTGCAGTTTTAGATAACCAAGCAACTATTTGTCATGGACCTAGTTTACAAGCTATTCAAAATGCAGGATACCCTATTCAAACTTTAGGTGAAGTTAAAAACAGGGCAGATATGATTGTTTACTCTGGAAGTAATGCTATGAACTCTCACCCTAGACACATGGCTAGATATTCTGTATTCCCTCGCGGATACTTCAGACAAAGAGGAAGATTTGATAGAACTGTAGTTACTATGGATCCTAAATTTTCAGATACTGCAAAAATGTCTGATAAATGGATTGGATTTGAACAAAATGGGGATTACGGATTTTACAATGCTATTAGGGCAGTTATTAAAGGTAAAAAACTTACTCAGGAAGTAATTTCCGGAATTCCTAGAGAAGATATCTACGAATTAGTAGATGAAATGAAACATGCAGAATTTGGTGTTCTATTCTTTGGTTTAGGTTTAACCCATACTTTATCCAAACAAAGAAACATTGATATTGCAATTAAAATGGTTATGGATCTTAACAAAGAAAGTAAATGGGGACTTACTCCTATGAGAGGTCACTTTAACGTAAATGGTTTCAACATCTTTATGGCATATGAAACTGGATTTGCATTTGGTGTTGACTTCTGTAGAGGTTATGCTAGATATATGTTAGGTGAAACTAACACTATCGATTTACTTGTTAGAAAAGAACCTGATGTATTTATGGTTATTGCAGCAGATCCTGGTGCTCACTTCCCTAATGGTGCTAACCAACACTTAGCTAACATTCCAGTTATACAAATTGATATTCACTGGGGACCATCTACTGAACTTGCTGATGTAGTATTACCTGGTTCATTTGTTGGTGTAGAATGTGCTGGTACAAGTTATCGTATGGATGGTGTACCTATTTACATGAAAAAAGCTATTGATAAACCTGAAACCTGTCGTGATGATGAATGGATTGTACGTGAATTAAAAGAAAGAGTTATGAAACTTAGAGAAGAACCTAATGTAGCTCCTAAATACGTACCTAACCCGGCAGCAGAATAGATTAAAGGTGATTAAATATGGAATATATACTTAAAAATGGTATTGTTTACGATCCTGCTAATGAAGTAAACGGTGAGAAAAAAGATGTATACTTCAAAGATGGTAAAATCGTTGAAGATGTTTCTTCTGCTGCAAAAGTTATTGATGTAACTGATAAAATTGTCATGCCAGCAGGTGTAGATACACACGCTCACATTGCAGGACCAAAATTAGTTTTAGGAAGGTTATACAGACCTGAAGATTCAAGAAGAGGAGTTACCCAAAAAACTAAAGTAGAAAAAGGAGAATCCGGATTCTCTATTCCTAGTTGTCCTACAACTGGATACAGATACTCAAGAATGGGATATGGTACAGTTTGTGAAGCAGCTATGCCTCCTTTAGAAGCAAAACACACTCATGAAGAGATTGGAATTATTCCAAACATTGATGTAAACCCATTAACTTTATTCGGTAACAACTGGATTGTAATGGAACTTGCAAAAGAAGGAGATATTGATGGTCTTGCTGCATTTATTTCAGCTTGGTTAAAAATTACTAAAGGATACGGTGTAAAAATTGTAAACCCATGTGGTAGTGAAGCATGGGGTTGGGGTATGAATGTACACGGATACAATGACAGTGCACCATACTTTGATGTATCTTCTAAAGAAGTTGTAAGAGCTCTTGCAAAAGCAAATGAAAAACTTGGACTTCCTCATTCTATACATATACATCCTAATGATTTAGGACACCCAGGAAACACTCCAACAACTCTTGAAACTCTTGATTCACTTAAAGATATTGTTAAAAGTACTAAAAAAACAGCATCTGTAAGGGATCAAACTGTTCACTGTTGTCACATGCATTTCCATTCTTACACTGGAACTAACTGGAGAAATGCTGGATCAGGTGCTCCTGAAGTAGCTAAATTCATGAACCATTGTAAATATGCAACTGGTGATGTTGGTCAAGTAACCTTTGATGAAACTACAACCATGACTGCAGATGCACCTATGGAATACGATTTATACAGATTATCTGGATTAAAATGGGTCAATGCAGATATTGAATGTGAAACTGCTGCAGGTATTATCCCTTGTATTTACTCTAAAAAAGCACCAGTAAGTGCTTTACAATGGGGTATTGGTATGGAATTATTCTTATTAATTGATAATCCATGGCAAATCAACTTAACTACTGATCACCCTAATGCAGGACCATTCACAAGATACCCAAGAATCATCTCTTGGTTAATGAGTGCTCCAAAAAGAAACCAAATGATTGAAAGCCACGAAATCCATAAATGGGCTGAAAAAAGAACAATGGTTGCAAGTATTGACAGAGAATATGACTTCTATGATATTGCTACTATTACCAGAGCATCTAATGCTAAAATCCATGGATTCAGTGACAGAGGTAACTTATCTGTTGGTTCTAATGCAGATATTGCAGTATATGACATTAACCCTAATGACTTCGATCCATCTAAAAACCCTGAAACTGTTGAAAGAGCTTTCAGTCGTGCAAAATACACAATTAAAGATGGTCAAATTATGGTTAAAGATGGAGAAATTGTTAGTACTAAACCTTCCCACGTAATTTGGAGTAATGTTAAAGGTATGGAAGAACAAGAAAAAGCAATTATTGATAAAGTAATGCCATTCTTCAAACAATACTACTCAGTTAAATGGGAAAACTACAAAGTACATGACCACTTCTTATCTAACCCAATTAGAGTAGATGTAGAATAAATTAGGGTGATAGAATGAAAACAATAACTTTTGATGTTAAAAAAAGAAATCCAATAGCATTAGAATTCGATGAAATCATTCCTGATACTGTTTACACTTGGGAAGCTGAAGACTTCGATAAATATGCTGTTCCTGTAGGAAACTCAAGATTCCCATTAACAGACTTCTTTGATATTACAGTGGAAGGTACTGCTGACTCTCCTGCTGAAGTAAAAATGGTCTTTAATGGAGATTGTGGAAGAGTAAAATATATTGGAAATAAAATGAGTGCTGGAGAAATTATCGTAAACGGTGATGCAGATTTACATGCTGGAGCAGAAATGTCCGGTGGAAAAATGACTGTTATGGGTAATGTAGAAGCTCATGCTGGACGTGAAATGTCTGGTGGAGAACTTGAAATTTACGGTAATACTAAAGAATTCACTGGTGCTTCATACATTGGTGAATGGAGAGGTATGACTGGTGGAAAAATCATTGTCCACGGAAATGCTGGAAAACAATGTGGTGAATGTTTAACTGGAGGAAATATCCATGTTCTCGGTGACTGTGATATTCTTGCTGGAATCCACATGACTAAAGGTGTTATTGAAATTGATGGTAATGTAAACCGTTGGCCTGGTGGACAAATGAAAAATGGTAATATCATTATCCACGGTAAATTAGGTAGATTACTTGAAGGATTTGTTGAAGAGGATATTGTAACTGATCCTGAAATTAATGGTGAAGTCTACGAAGGAAGATATATCCAATATAAAGGAGATATCGCTTTAAACGGTAAAGGACATTTATACCTTGATGCTGAGAAAAATAGAGATAAATTATCTGCTTGGAAAGAAACAGATGATGAATATATTTCTCTTGGTGAAAATAGGAAATACTAAATTCACAACTGAAAACACGAAGAAAATAGATTATTTCTATTTTCTTAACCTTTTTTATAATTCACAAAAAAACTGTTTTTAAAAGATTAAATTTTCATTGAAATTTACGATACATCCTTATTAACTATTTTTTAAAAGATTCTGTTTATTGAAAAGAATTTCTATAGTTTAAATTAATAAATTACTTTAAAAATTTCTTGTTTTTATCTTAATTTTATATTTGTTTACTATATTGGATTTTTACTTTTTTTAAGATTTTCTAATTTAGTAGTACTAGTAAAGATTAATTTTTTTTAGAAGTTTTATTTTTTAGTTTATTTAAATTAATAATTATTTTTTAAATTAAGTATTGTTTATATTTAAAATTAAATAATATTTAGAAAGGTTTAAAAAGTTTTAAAAATACTTTTAAATATTTAGTAATTTATTTCTCAAATGAACTAAAGTATAAACTTTTAAATAAAATTATATACAATATATTAAGTAAATATAATTCTTATATATAATAAAGAGTGTGATATTATGGAAAAAGAAGTTAAGATGACTCCTGATGAAGCTGTGGAATACATTCGTAATAATGTTAATGTGGGGGATACTTTAGAATTATCCTACAATCGTATATTTGCACCAGGTGAAGTTTTAAGTGTTATTGGTGAAGATCCAGAAACAGGTGAAGGTTTAAGAGTAAACTTACAACTTAATGGTGAAATTTTAAATCAAAATATTGAAGTTGACTTAAATGAAGTTAAAGATGAAATAGTTGAGATACGTCATATTACTGATGAGGATGATATAACTATTGAATTTTACTAAAAAAATTTTATTTTCTTATTTTTTTTAAATTTAGTTTTTTTCTATACATGGATTTAATTAAAATTTCTATTCTATAAAAGTATTATTTATATTATTTAAATTCATTGTATTTTAATTTAAAACATGTTTAATTATATATTTTAATTAACTTTGTTTTCAATTAAATTTATCTTTCTATTTTTTCAGAAAACTTATTTTTTTAAGAAGTTCATTTTAATAATAAAAAGCATACTTTATTTAAATATTTAATTTTTCTAATTATATTTATTTAGAAATAAATTTCATATTGATATTAAATTAGTTTAAAAAAGACTTAAAAATAGAAAAAAGGGGAAATCCCTTTAAGATTTAGTTTTAGATTTTTTAATATCTGGAACATAGGATTTAAGAAGTAATGAAAGACATACCACTGTAACTGAACTGCAAGCCATAGCGAGTGCTGCATATTCTGGTCTAAACAGTATACCATAATTAGGGTATAATACTCCTGCAGCAATAGGGATAAGTATTGCATTGTATGCAAATGCCCAAAAAATATTTTCTTTAATTCTAGTCATTACTTTTTTTGAAAGTTGAATAGATGCAACAACATTTTCAAGGCTACCATCCATTAATACAATGTCTCCACTTTCCATAGCAACATCAGTACCTCCACCAACAGCGATACCTATATCTGAACCAGTAATTGCTGGTGCATCATTAATACCATCACCAACGAAAAGTACTTTTCCATTATTTAATTTTTGAAGTTCACGTACTTTATCTAATTTTTCATTAGGAAGCACATCACTAATCACATGATCAATTCCAACTTCTGATGCTACGACTTTTGCTGTTTTATTATTATCTCCTGTAATCATATAAGTTTCAATACCCATTTTATGAAGTTCTTTCATAGCACTTTTTGAATCTGGTTTAATTTTATCCATTAATGTTATTATTCCTATTACTTCATCGTTAATTCCAAGGAAAATTGCAGTTTTTGCATGGGATACAAATTCATCAAATGCTTCTAAATCATTACTAGAAATATTTACGCTGTTGTCTTTAAGTAATGTTTTATTTCCTGCATATATTTTTTTACCATTGATTTCTCCTTTTAATCCTTTACCTGTGACATTTTCGAAGTTTTCCACATTATAAATTTCTATTTTTTCATTATTGCCATAATTTACAATTGCATTTGCAATTGGATGATTTGAATTTTTTTCAATACTTACAATATAGGATAATAATTCTTCTTTTGGAATATCCTCTTTTAATGGTAGAACATCAACGACTTCTGGTTTACCTTGGGTAATTGTACCTGTTTTATCAAATACTGCATATTTTACTTTTTCAGAACTTTCAAGTGTTTCACCATTTTTAATTAAAATACCATATTCTGCAGACCTACCAATACCTACAGTTACTGCTGTAGGTGTTGCAAGTCCTAATGCACATGGGCATGCTACTACTAAGATTGAGATTAATGTAGTAAGTGAGAATAATAAACTTCCTCCAAGTAAAAAGTACCATATTACAAATACAAGAAGGGCAATTGTAATAATTGTAGGTATAAATACTCCAACTACCTTATCTGCAAATCCTTGTACAGGAGGTTTTGAAGATTGTGCTTTTTCAACAAGTGTAATTATTTGTGATAATACAGTATCTTTTCCAATCTTTTTAGCTTTAACTTTTAAAACACCATTTTGATTTAAAGTTCCTGAAAATATATCAGAACCACTTTCTTTAAGTTTAGGTACAGGTTCACCTGTAATCATGGATTCATCAATATATGAACTACCATATAACACTGTAGAATCTGCAGGTATTTTTTCACCTGGTTTAACGAGTAATATATCTCCAATTTCAATATTTTCAATTGCTATTTCTTTTTCTTTAATGATGTTTCCATTATCATCTAATTCCACTTTAATTGCATTTTTAGGTTGAAGACCAATTAATGATTTGATTGATGATGACGTTTTTCTTTTAGCTCTTGCTTCTAAATACCTACCAATCATAAGGAATGATGGGAGCATTACTGCTGTATCATATAACATGAAACTTGAATTAAGTACTATATTAAATGTTCCTAGAATACTTGAAACATATGCTACAAGAATACCCATTGTATACATTACATCCATATTAAGGTTTTTATGGAATAATCCAGTTAGTCCTGCTTTTATTATTGGATATGATACATAGATAAATGGTATGATGGATATTATTAATGATAATTCTCCCATTGAAAGATATGGTATCATTACATGATTGAACATTATATACATTAATATTCCAGAGAATACTAAACCAACAATTATACGATTTCTTTTTTGATTAAGGTCCTCTTGGTATATTTCCTCTTCATCAGTTTCATTAAGATCTCCTTCTAGACCAAGATATTCGAAACCAAGATTCTCAATAACTTTAATCATATCATCTACTGAAACTTGAGTACTATCATATTCTACTGTAACTATCCCTGTAGTTAAATCTGCGTTTACATAAAATATGCCATTAAGACGAGACATTGATTTTTCAATACTTACTACACAAGATGCACAATGCATACCTTTAGTTCTAAGTTTTACTTCATCTTTACGTATATTAAACCCTAAATTTTTAATGGTTTTATCAATTTCATCCATTGAAACCTGTTTGGAATCCATAGTAAAATGCGCTCTATTAGTGTTTAAATCTACATTAACATCACTAATACCATCTAGACGATTTAATGATTTGTCTATACTAAGTGCACAAGATGCACAATGCATGCCTTCAATAGGAAGATCCATATTTTTTTTCCTTGCCATTAAATCACCTCACACTATATTTTATTTATATTGGATTTTTACTAAGAATTTCTAAGAATTATTTAATTCAAATAAAAATATACTCCTATATCTTTTTAGTTAAATCGTGATTTTTTGAAAATTTATTTATTTATTTTTTAAATTTTAATAATTTAAATAAAATTAATTTCTAGTAAAAATTTTAATTTTAGTATATACAAACAAATATAAGTGGTGTTATATTTTATTTTAAAAAAATATTCCTTAAAATTAAGGAATATTAATTTATTTATTCTACTTTAAATCCAGCTTCTTCTACTGCATCTGCAATATCTTTATCTGAAACTTTACTTGCATCATAATCAATGATTACATTGTTGTCTTCTAAACTTGCTTTTGCAGAGTCAATGCCATCAACATCAGTAAGTGATAATTCAACAGCATTTACACAACTAGGACAATGCATCCCTACGACTTTAACTTCTTTTTTTTCATTAGACATAACTAATTCTCCTTTGATTAGATTATTTATATTATTATAATATTCATATATTTAAATCTATTTATATTTTATATATTATAATATTTATAAAATTATATAAAATATTATTAATATTTAATATTTATGTTTTAAATTAATTTTAATAAATTAAAAAATATTAAAATATTTAATTTAGTTTAATAAAAGGTTTTTAAATATTGTAAAATAATATAAATTTTAAAAATCTTTTAATTTTTTTATTTATAATAATCTTATCTTTTTTATGCTGTACTAAAAATTTTTATACTATATATTTAAGATTCTTTGAAGTATATCATTTTAAAACTTATTTAATTTTATTGGAAATAATTTATATCTTAAATTTGAAGAATTTTAACATGATATTAATATAAAATTTTATTTATAAAAAAATTTTGATTTTTTCTGATTTAAAAAATCAATATAAAATATTAAATTAGATAAAAATTTACTATTAACTATATTATTAATAAACGTGATATTTGTATAAGTTAATTTATAAAAAAAGAATATTTATATTGTTTAAATTAAAATTAGTAATGATTTAATGAAATTAGGATAAACTATAGTTTAAATTAGTTTTTAAATAATATTTTAAAGGTATATAAAATTATAATAATTTAATACTGCCTTCATCACTATTTACTTCTACCTTCTGTCCATTAACAAGATCTTTAGTATTATCTGGTGAATCAACCATTGGAATATTTGACATAATAGCTCCTGTTGCTATAATTGGTTCTGCTTTGAGACAAATAATAGCTTTAGGTGCAGTATTATTTTTTTTCATTTGAAAAATAACATATGAACCTACTGTAGATCCTTTACCTCCAGGTATAAATAATATTTTATCTTTGATTATCTGGCCTTTTAATTCATGATTAATATCAATAACTTCTCCGATTTCTGGATTTACTCCACCTAAAAAACTAATAGGTTCACTACTTACAAGTAATTCTCCACTTGCTTTACCTTTTGCTATTTTTCTACAATTTATCATAATATCCCATAAAATAATATTTAATGTTATTTTTTAAATTTAAATAATATAACTTTTTTTATTATTTTTTAATATCTATTTATAAATTAATTGTCTTAAATACTGTTTACATTTAACTTTATTTAATTCTCTATTAATTTTATATTTTCTTGAGATTCTTTAAATTTGGGATATGCTTTGTTTTTAATTTAATAGATGTATTTTAAAAATATTAAATAAAATATATTTTAATAGAGTTAATATTTAATGAATAGAAAAGATTTAATCTTCAATTATTTCATAATAAGAACCTAAAGCACAAGCTTTACAAATAGGTCTTCCTCCAATAACTAAATGTTGATCATCAGCTATTTTTTCACCGCATACTGAACAGAAAGTATGTGTATGTAATGGTCCTGGTTTTTGGGCTTCTTTGAGGCCTACAATTTTTACTTTTTGAACATTAAATAATTCTTCAGCAGGGGTTTCTCTAAATCTTTTAACTAATTCTTCTCTAGTTTCTTTTTTAGTTTCTTTTTTATTAGCATCTACATCAGTAATTCTGTATGCTTCTCCAGTTTCAATATTATAGAAAGTTGCAGCAAATCTTCCATAGTACATTTGTTTAAATGCTCTTTTACCCATACTACAATGGGTTACAATTAAAATAGCATCTGCCATACATCTATCAGTTTCAACAAATACCATTAAATTTTTATGTCTTTGATTAAGTTCCATTCCCATAATTTCCATACCATACATTGCAAGTTTAGTACCTATTGCAATTCCACCGCATACTTCACCATGGTATTCTTTAACTTTCATTAATTGTTCGTCATAAGTTTTCATGTCCATTTTTTTCACCTAATTCATGTTTTTTATTATTTTTTATTAATAATAATCATAATTTTTAATTTATATTTTAATATATGATATTTTTAACTAAAAAGATATGTTTTTTAGTTTTTTTTAATTGTTATAATTGGATTTATTCCCAATTGGGATAAGGTATACATATTTTTCTTTTATTATTTAATTTAATTATATCCACATCACTTATGTTATATGCTTCCTCAATATTAGTTTCAGTTAAAACGTCATCTGGACTACCATATTCCATAAATTTTTTATCTTTCATTATTGCAATTTTATCTCCTATAATAAATCCATGATCGGGATTATGGGTTGACATAATTATGGATAATCCTTTTTTAGATAATTTTTTAATAATTTTAAGAAGTTTGAACTGATTTCCAAAATCTAAATTAGAGGTTGGTTCATCTAAGATTAGTATGCGGGGGTTTTGACAAAGAACTCTTGCAAGAAATACTAATTGTCTTTCTCCACCACTTAATTCTGTATATGGTTTATCTTTTAAATGAATAATGTTAAGCGTTTCCAATGATTTTTTAACTATTTTTAAATCTTCTTCTTTTGGTGAGTTTGTTAAATTGATATATGGTGCTCTTCCCATTAATACAACTTCCTCCACATTAAATGGAAATGTTGGTATGTGTCCTTGAGGAATATAACCAATATATTTGGATAATTCTTGATATGTATAGTCTTTAATGTTATTATTATTTATTAGGATATCTCCTGTATATGGTGTTTGAAGATGATTTAAACACTTTAAAAGTGTTGTTTTTCCAGTACCATTTGGTCCTAAGATACATAAAATATCTCCCTTATTAATTGAAAAACTAATGTCTTTAAATACATCAGGAGTTTCTTTATTATATCTAAATGAAATATTTTTAACATCTAATAATTTTTCCATTTTCATCATCTTCTATTTTTTATTTAAAACCATTCAGAATATCCTTTTCTAAGGAGATATAAAAATACAGGTACTCCAATTACTGCAGTTAAAATTCCAATTGGGATTTCAACACTTATAATGCTTCTAGATATATCATCTACTATTAATAGGAAACTTGCACCAATACTTAATGATGCAGGAATTAATATTTTATGGTCTGGCCCTACAATCATTCTAGTTAAATGTGGAACAAGAAGACCAACCCAACCAATAATTCCACTTATAGATACTGATGCAGATGTTACTAATGTTGCAGCAGCAATAAGTATTAATCTAAGTTTTTCTGGATTTTCTCCTAAAGATTGTGCTTCTTCATCACCCATAGCTAATAAATTTACTCTCCATCTTAATGATAAAATTATTAATAAACCGGTTATAATTGGAATTAATGTGATTATTAATTTATTCAATGTTATTTCTGATAAACTACCCATTAGCCAATAAACAATTTGGGGTAATTTATTATATGGGTCTGCTATGAATTTAGCACCTGAAATCAATGCATTAAAGAATGCGGAAATTGCAGTACCTGCAAGTATTAAAACAAGAATACCTCCATTTTTATAAGATTTTGATATTAAGTAGGTAATTGATACTGAGACAATACCGAATATAAATGCTAATATTTGCGTAAAAATGTTTCCAAGAGAAGCAAGTATGGCAATACTTGCTCCAAAACCTGCACCATTTGCTACACCTAATAAATCTGGAGATACAAGAGGGTTTTTAAATATTCCTTGGAAAACTGCTCCAGCAATTGCAAGTGATGCACCAACTAACATTGCAGCTATTATTCTTGGTAGTCTAATTTGAAATACAATAGTGGAAATTGCAGGTGAAACTGTAAATGAAGGAATAATTGGGCTTAATATTGTTTTTATCACATCAATAGCATTAATTGGGAACCTTCCTATTGAAAAAGATAAAAAGAATATTATTATGGGTAATAAAATTAATAAGGTATCTCTTATTATTCTGTCATTATTCATTGTTTCACCATTTAATTTTACATGTTTGTTTCATTTAATCCAGATTCTTCAAGCATGCTTTTAATATCATTATCACTTAAATCAATATGATAATAATCTTTATAGAATTCTTTAGTTTCAGATGTTAAGTTAATATCTTTATATTTATCTGGATAAATTACTTTAGCAGTCCAAGGTACTCCAATAATCATATTAGCACCAACTGGCCTATCAAACCATTTATATGGGGATGAAGGGGAAAGATATACTTGGTGATTTTTCACTGCTTTGATATTTGACCATTTACTACTATTATAAACGTTTTTATAGAAATCGGAATCTGTAGTTATGATTATTTCAGGATTCCATTTCATTACTTCCTCAATTGATACCTGAACACTACTTGAAGTATTTGAAGAACCTATTTCTGCAACATTTTTTCCTCCACAAAGATCGATTAATTGCCCATGGCTTGAACCAGATGGATCTGTAGATAATCCATCGTCACCTTCTGCATAGTAAACAGTTTTTTTGTCTTTATCTGGAATTGAATTAGATACTTCTTTTACTTTATTAATATTCTTGTTATTAAATTCACAAAGTTTATTAGCTTCATCTTCTTTATTAAGAACTTTTCCAACGAATTTTATTGATGATGACATGGTGCTTATATTTGTATCGTCATAAACTGCAACAACAGGTATGCTACCAAATTTTTTCTGTCTATCATTTATATCAGAAATATCTCCACTTTCATCAACAGAATCAAATATTACATCAGGTTCACTTGCTAAAAATTGTTCATAATTACCTGTTTGTGATCCATACCATCCACCAATGTTTGCATAATTTTTATATTGCCATGGGACATATTTTAATTCTTCTTTAGTCCATTGGAAATTCATTCCACCTAATTTATCAGGTGCAAGCATATAGAGTACAGTGGTTATTGGAGGGCTTGTAGATACAACTTTACTTGGCGTTATTGGTGTTTGAACACTTCTGTTTCCCATATCAGTTATAGTATGGTTTTCATTAGATTTTGTTGTACTTGGTGATAGGAATAAATTAATTCCAATAAGTGCAACTATTAAAATAATCAATACTATAAGAATAATTTTAGATTTTTTATTCATATTATCACAAAATATTTATAAATTTTTCTAAAAATTATTTTTCTTTATATTGTAGAAAAAATTTTTAAATATAAAATAATTCGATATAACTACTTTATCATTTCGTTTTTATATATATTTCTAAATCTTTTAAATAAATTAGGATAAAGATTAACTATTTGAATCTAATTTAATTTATTTATTTTTTTTTAAAATTAGTATAATGATTGACATGTTTATAAAATGGTTTTTTCTAAATTTAAAATAGATTTTCTTTTATTTTTCTAAAAAAAGGGATTAAATAATTCCATATTATTGAATATATAATTATTCAATGGATTTAAATAAATAATAATTAATTATATTTTTAAAATAATAATCTGTCAAAAATTTGAAATTCAAATTATCCTAAATTTTAATGAAATCTTATAGATTTAAATTAAAATCATTGTTTTAGGTATTAATTATTTAGGATTTTTAATTTGTCAAAAACACTATTCCTTATATTATTAAATGTTAATTTAGAAATTTTATGAATTATTTTTACTTTAATTTAATATTCATTGTTTTATACGTAAAAAGGAGATGTTTATTATTAATTTTTAATTAAATCTGAATTTCAAATTTATAAATATTAATAATATTTATTTTTAAGTATTTTATTGATATGTAAATTTATTCAGTTTATTGGATAATAAAAAATAAGTAAGTATTTATAATAATCTGAAAATTTTTAAAAGTATTTTGGTTTTAAAATACTTTATTCAATTACCGCATGTCTGCTTTTTAAATCACTTTCAGTTTCGCCCATCTCATTCATTAGTTGAGCAATAATCCCATCAAGGAAAACAAGTGAGGTTAATTCAAAAGCAGTACCTAAAGGTGTAAGTGAAGTATAATTGCCATCAATTTGACGTTTTAAGTAATTTTTATCATCTGATTCAGCTTTAGTTCTTCCTTGGATATAAATAGACACATCAGATAATTTACCAAGTGAAGATTCTACATATGAAGTAAATGACAATACTTTAGCTCCTCTTTCTTTAGATGTTTTTGCTGCTGAAACTATAGTATTTGTTTCTCCAGAACCAGAGATTGCAAGAATTGCATCATCTTTATTAATTGCAGGGGTAATTGTCTCACCAACAACATAAGCACTAATGCCTAAGTGCATTAACCTCATTGCAAATGCTTTGCCTACAAGCCCTGATCTTCCAGCACCCACTACAAAAACATTCTCTGAGTTTAAAATAATTTCCATAAATCTTTTGATATCTTCATCATTTAAGTATTTTTCAGCACTTTGTATATTATCTAAAATTGCATGTATTGAAGATTTCATCTGTTCCATAATATCTTTAACCTTAATTGTAACCTATATTTTATTAATAATATATATTATTTTTAATTTAATATATAATATTATATAAGTATATTATTTAATAAATATTTATTAGTTTAAATTATATTAGTTTTATTTAAGTCTCCTTAAAATTTTTAGTAGGTTAAATCATGAATACAAAACCATTGTTAGATATGGAAATTGATGGAAAAATTTATAATTATAAATTATTTCAATCCTTAGATGTTTTATCTAAGACTTATTCTCAAAGAAAATCTGCTAAAGAATTAGGGATATCTCACTCTGTTTTTAATAGGCGTATACTTAAAGCTGAAAAAGACTTGGGATATAAATTAGTAAATAAAATAGGCTCTGGAAGTGAGCTTACAAACGAGGCTTTAAATCTTTTAGATTTATATCATACCTATAATAATCGTCTTAAAAAATCTGATAATATCCGTATAGCGGGAGGACATATAATCACAGGATTAATTGAATCTCTTGATTTGCCTTTTAATCTTGAGGTTTTTAGTACTGATACAGATAGTGCATTTAGTCTTGCAGAGGATGATTTAATTGATATTCTTGCATTAGATGATCCTCTAATTGCATTAAGTAATGATCTTGATTTTACACCGATTGCATTTGATTATATGGTTTTAGTAACTAATAATAAAAATGATATAAAAATAAATTCTATTAAGGATTTATCTAATTTAAATTTCGTCCCTGTAAAAGGGTCTGCTCAAAGATTGGTCTGGGATACATTAAAATCTAATGATATTCCATTTAATTTAGAAAAAGAAGTTAAATCACAATTTGATGCATTTAAATTAGTTAAAAATTCTGATAATCTTTATACATTTTTAAATGGCAGTTATTTTAAAGGAAATAATGTTTTAAAAAAACAAACTATCCATTCTCTTGGTTTTGTATATTCTCCTGGTGTTAATCCAGAAGTTGATAAATTTGTTAATTATATTTCTAATAATTGTTCTGATTTAATTAGATTACAAGGATTTAGCTCTCTTTAGTTTTTTTATATTTCCTTTTTTAGTAGTTTAAAGTTTTTAATTATTTTTACCTATTATATTTTGTTTTTTGTTTATTTTTATAGGGATTATCCTTTTTTAATTTTTAATTATTATTATAATTTTTTCATAAACTTTTTATTTTAAAAAAATTTAATATCTTATTAATTTTCATGAGCTATGAAAAATATATAATATTTTATATAGTATAATATTTTATAATGAAAATATAATTTTTATGTAGTTTTTAACTATTTTTTAAGGTGATTATATGGAGAATAATGCAAAATTATTGGTAATTGGACATACTGCTTCTGACTTTATTATAGATGTTCCAGAATTTCCTAAACCAAACACTTCAGCTCATATGGATTCTTTAAAAAATTTACAAGGTGGTGCAGCAGCTAATGTGGCAATGTGTGCTGCTACTTTTGGATTGGATACTAGTTTGGTATCTTCTGTTGGTGAAAGTTTTTTAAATTCTGAATATTATTATAATTTTAAAAAAATTGGGGTAAACACAGATTATTTTATTACAGTTAAAGATGAATTAATTCCTACTGCTATTATGGTAAATGATAAAGAAAAAGATACTATTACTTATTTTTATGAAGGTTCTGGTAAAGCATTTGGGGATGCTGACATACCTGTAGATGCAATTAAATCACATGATGCAATTCATTTAGCAACCGGTAATCCTGATTTCAACTGGAAATGTTCCTGTGAAGCCAAAGAGCAAGGTAAAATTTTATCATTTGATCCCGGTCAGGATTTAAATATTTATAGTTTAGAAAGGTTAAAACAGGTTATTGAAAATTCAACGATATTATTTGGAAATAATTTTGAAATTGATAAAATCAAAGATTCTTTAAATCTTGATATTGATGGTTTACTTGATTTAGGACCTAAAATTATTCTTAAAACATGTAGGGAATATGGAAGTTATATTTATACAAAAGATAAAGAATATAAAGTAGATGCTATTTATAGGCCTGCAGTAGATCCAACCGGGGCTGGAGATTCTTATAAAGCAGGATTTTTATATTATTATTTAAATGGAAAGTCTTTAATCGAATCTGCTAAGTTTGCATCATCAGTTTCTTCATTTATTGTAGAAAAACAAGGGTGCCAAACTAATATTCCTAGTTTAGAACAAGCAGAAGAAAGAATGAATAATTTTTATAATGATTAAATCTCTTTTTTATTTTTAAAAGTTTATATTGTTAAGCATTTATTTTTTATTTTTTTAGGTTCTGTTGAAGGTCTATTTTTATTTAAAATTTTAATTTTCTAAGATGTACTTATCTTTAAATTAATAATTAGTTTATTCTTAATTCTAAACTATTTTTAAAAAATTATTTTTTATACTTTTATTTTTTTGTTTTATGTTTTTATTTTTGATTATTCTAAAATTCTTTAATTTTTAATATTTTTTGCATTTAAATTTTAATTTATATTGTCAAGCTAAATTTTTAAATATAATCTATATTTAAAGGAATCTTCATATTTTAATATTTGAATTAATATTTTAACCTATCAAGTTTATTTTGTTTATTTATAAGATTTTCTTTATTTTTATCAAGTTTATTTTAATTTTAATATAAGTATAATGGATTAATTTATATATTATAAAGTTTAAGTATTATTATAAAATTAATCTCTATTTTAATTTAATTAAATTTGATTTTAATCAATTTAATTTTATTAAATTTTAAAATTTATTTTATTTGTATATTGTGGAGAAATAATATGACTCAATTAGAAGATGCAAGAAAAGGTATACTTACTGATGAAATGAAAACAGTAGCAAAAAGAGAAAATGTTTCTGAAGATTTTATTTTAAAATCTGTTGCAAATGGAACTATAGTTATTCCAAAAAATTTAAATCATGATATTAAAGCTACTGGTATTGGTACCGGACTTAGAACTAAAGTTAATGCTACTGTAGGTACTTCTACTGATATTGTTAATTTTGATGAAGAGGTTTATAAAGCTCAAGTTGCAATTGATGCAGGTGCAGATTGTTTAATGGAGTTAAGTATTGGTGGAGATCTTGATGAAATTAGACAAAGGGTTTTAGATATGTCACCACTTCCAGTAGGAAGTGTTCCAGTATATCAGGCTGCTATTGAATCTATTAGAAATAATGGTTCTGTAATAGAAATGGATGAAGATGACCTATTTAAAACAATTGAAAAACAAGCTAAAATGGGCATTGACTTCATGGCTATTCATTGTAGTGTGAATGTTGAAACTTTAAAAAGACTTAAAAAACAAGGTCGTGAGTGCGGTCTTGTTTCACGTGGTGGATCATTTATCTCTTCATGGATGGTTGAAAATAAATTAGAAAATCCATTATACAAAAATTATGATTATATTTTAGATATCGCTAAAGAACATGATGTTGTATTGTCTCTTGCAAATGCTATGAGGGCTGGTGCAATTGCAGATTCTACTGATAGGGCACAAGTTCAAGAACTCATAGTTCTTGGTGAATTAGTAGATCGTGCTAGAGAAGCAGGCGTTCAAACCATGATTGAAGGACCAGGTCATATTCCTATTAATGAAATTCCTGCAAACGTAACTATTCAGAAAAAATTATGTAGTAATGCACCTTTCTATATGTTAGGACCATTAGTATGTGATATTGCACCAGGCTATGATCATATTGTATCTGCTATTGGTGCTGCAGAATCTGCTAAAGCAGGTGCTGATTTTGTGTGTTATGTAACTCCTGCAGAACATCTTGCTTTACCATCTCCTGAAGATGTAAAAACTGGTGTTATTTCTACTAGAATTGGTGCTTATGCTGGGGATATGGCAAAAGGAGTACATCATGGAGAAAGAGACCTTAAAATGGCACATGCCCGTAAAGCATTAGATTGGGAAGCTCAATATGATTTAGCTATTTCTCCTGAAGATGCTCGTGCAAAAAGAAATAATAGACCACCATCTGATAGTGATGCATGTACTATGTGTGGAGATTACTGTGCTATTAAAATCGTTAACGCATGGTTAGACAAAGCAGATGATGATGTTTTTGATGATATTTAAATATAATTTAGATTATTAAAATTTTATCATTTTTTATCATTTTTTATCCTTTGGCATTGTTATAATTCTTTAAATTTAAGATAAATCTATTTTTAATTTAAAAATAAAAATGGAATAATAAATCATATTTTTTAATAGAATAAGTTTTTAACAGTGCATTTTTTATTATTTTAATAATCTTAATTCTTTATAATTTAAATTATTTCCATACGGATTAATATTTTTAAAAATCACTATATTAAACTTAATTAAATTATATGGTATTTTTATAAATGTTTTTTATATTTTAAGATATTTTAATCAACAAATATTTAAAATTCTATGAATTCATATTTTAATATCTATCTAAT
>JBJFGN010000017.1:0-5445 GCA_051892775.1 Methanobrevibacter sp.
ATATTTATACTTATAAGAAATATAAAAATAATTATTTAATATATGTTTATCATATTAATATTTAAAAAACAAAATTTTGTTATAGTAAGAAATAGAATTTCTATTTTATAATATATTTTCAATATAAAGCTTATTATTCAAGTTTTATTTATTATTTCATTATTCTTATATTATAAAACTATATTAATTAATTTAATGTGGGGTTTATACGTGAAATTTATAGATGATGCGATTAAAGAATCCGAACAAAGAAATGAAGATAAGAAATCTTCTACTACTATTAATTCTGATTTAGATCAAGAGTTAGTGGATACAATTTCTCAAAGTAAAACTAATATTTTTGTTGTTGGTGCTGGTGGTGCTGGTAATAATACTATTTCTAGATTAAGTGAAATAGGTATTGAAGGTGCTAAAACCGTCACTGTAAATACTGATGCACAAGATTTATTTTATAGTAGATCTGATGATAAAGTCCTTTTAGGTAGAAAAACTTGTGGTGGACTTGGTGCTGGTGGAGAACCAGATATCGGTGAAGAATGTGCTGAAGAAAGTGAAGATGAGTTAAGAACTAAACTTGAAGGTGCAGATATGGTATTTGTAACTTGTGGTTTAGGTGGAGGAACTGGTACTGGTTCTGCTCCAATTATCGCAAAAATTGCTAAAAAATTAGGCGCATTAACTGTATCTGTTGTAACTTTGCCATTTTCTGCTGAAGGTGTTAGAAGAAGAGAAAATGCAGAAAAAGGTTTAGAAAAATTACAAAATGCTTCTGATACTGTAATTGTTATTCCTAATGATAAATTACTTGAAGTGGCTCCTAATCTTCCTTTAAATAAAGCTTTCATGGTTTCTGATGAAATTTTAGGTAGGGCAGTCAAAGGTATCACTGAATTAATTACTAAAAAAGGATTAATTAGTCTTGATTTTGCAGATATTAGAAGTGTAATGAAAGGTTCTGGAATGGCAATGATTGGTATGGGAGAATCTGATTCTAGTGAAAGAGCTTTAGAATCTGTTCATGAAGCTTTAAGCAGTCCTTTATTAGATATTGATATCTCTGATGCTCAAGCTGCATTGGTTAACATTACAAGTAGTACTGATTTAACTTTACAAGAAGCTGAAAAAATTGTTCAAATTGTTGGAGATAAATTATCCCCTAATGCAAATATCATTTGGGGTACTCAAATTGATGAAAGTTTACAAAATACAGTTAGAACAACAGTTATTGTTTCTGGTATAAAACCATACGATTTTTCAGATAATAATTCCGATGATGATGAATCTGAAAATGTTCCTTCTGAAACAAATGAAAATGAAGAAGATGATCCATTAAGCCAATTTATTGATGGAGTATTCTAAACTTTTTTATTATTTTTGTTGTGATATTGTATGACATTTCAAGAATCATTTGATAAATTTACTAAAGAGTCTAAAAGAGTTCTTAGAGTAGCTAGAAAACCAGATAGTGAAGAGTATTTCAATTTTGCTAAAGTTACTGGTATTGGTATTATTTTAATTGGTGTTATTGGTTTTATCATTGTTATGATAGGTCAACTCATTGGTTTATAAATTCTGCTTAATTTATAATTAATTAATATTTATTATGCTTGAAATTATCGAAACACCATGTTTTTATGGTTATATTTTTCCATAAAACATTTTTTCCTGTTTTACTTTTTTAATTATTTTTAGGCTATTATTATTATTATTATCAATTTTCTAATTTTTTACTTTTTTTAATATCATGGTCTGAAACATTTAAATACTAGTTTATAAAAATATAATAGTATTATATTAATCTAATTTTTATAATATTCTAAATTTTTTTTATAAATTTTATTCGAAATTTTAGTTATATTTTTTGTTAGATTTTATAATAACTTAATCAAATCTATAATTAATTATATAGGTGGATTTTATATGGAAGATAATGAAAATTCCATTTATGCTCTTAAAACATCCACAGGTCAAGAAAGAAATGTAGCAAGATTACTCGCTACTAGAACACGTGAAACTCAAGGTACTGATACTTATATTGGTATTGAGTCTATCATTGTTCCTGAATCTTTAAAAGGCTATATTTTAGTAGAATCTTCTACTAAAATAGATATGAGGAACCCTGCAATGAAAATTAATCATTTAAGGGGTATTGTTGAAGGAACCGGTGCTTCTAACATTATTAGTTTTGAAGAAGTTAAAAGATTCCTTAAACCAGAGCCAATTATTTCTAATATTCATAAAGGAAGTATTGTTGAGCTTATTTCAGGTCCGTTTAAAGGTGAAAGAGCAAAAGTTGTACGTATAGATGAGTCTCGTGAAGAAGTAGTTCTTGAATTAATTGAAGCTGCAGTTCCAATTCCTGTTACTGTTGAAGCAGATCAAATAAGAATCATTCAAAAGGAGGCTGACTGATGCCAAAAGACACAGTAGAGGTCCTTATTGAAGGTGGAAGTGCCACCCCAGGACCACCATTAGGTCCAGCAATTGGTCCTTTCGGTATTAATATGATGCAAGTTGTTGAGGAAATCAATGAGAAAAGTGCTGACTTTAAAGGCATGAAAGTTCCAGTAAAAATAATCATTGATAGTGAATCAAAAGAATTTGAAATTGAAATTGGTACACCTCCAACAACTTCTCTTGTTATGGAAGAACTCAATATCGATAAAGCTGCTCATGAACCTGGTACTGAAGTTGCTGCAGATTTATCTGTAGAACAAGCTTTCAAAATTGCTAGGATGAAATTCGATTCATTACTTGCAAATGATTACAAAGCAGGTACTAAAGAAGTTATGGGTACTTGTGTAACTATGGGTATTACTGTTGATGGTAAAGATCCTAGAGATGCTCAAAAAGCACTTGATGCTGGAGAATACGATAGCGTATTCGAACAATAGTTATTTTTACACTTATATTGAGATTTTTATTCAGTGTATATGATATTATAATATACTTATTATAGTTGATATACTGAATATTGTAGATTTTTATCTACTATTGTATTTAATATACAAAAAGACTAGTACTTTTATTTAAAAAGTATGTTTGATGTAGTCGATATTATAGATATTATTTTATTATGATTATTTTTTATCGATTGCTCGTAACCAAAAACTCATGAACAAAGTTCATGGAGGATTTATATGACACAAGATATGATTGAAGCGGTGAAGAAGGCTAAAGAACAATCCAAGCCGAGGAACTTCACTGAGTCTATTGATATGATTGTTAATATCAAAGACTTAGATGTCAAAAAACCAGAAAATAGGTTTGAAGAAGAAGTTACTCTCCCTAATGGACGCGGTAAAGAAGTTAAAATTGGTGTTATTGCTGATGGGGAATTAACTGTTCAAGCTAAAAATGCTGGTGTAGCTCTTGTTATCAATAAAGCTGAATTGGAAGAACTTGGAAAAAACAGGAAAAAAGCTAAAAAAATGGCTAATTCCATTGATTTTTTCATAGCTCAAGCTGATATGATGCCACTTGTTGGTAGGTTTTTAGGTCCAGTACTTGGTCCTCGTAATAAAATGCCAAAACCTGTTCCAGCAAATGTTAAATTAGAACCTTTATTAGGTAAATTACAAAATACTATTAAAGTTGGTATTAAACAACAACCTTCAATTCAACTTATTATTGGAACTCAAGATATGGCTGACGAGCAAATAGCTGAAAATATTGAAGCTGTTCTTGCAATCTTAGACCGCCACTTAGAAAAAGGTAGAAAACAAATTAAATCCATGTTTATTAAAACAACTATGGGTTCAGTAGTGAGGGTGATTTGATGGCTCACGTTGCTGAATGGAAAAAAGAAGAAGTTAAAGAGATTGAAGACTTAATTAATTCTTATGATGTTGTTGGTGTAGTTGATTTATTAAATATTCCAGCTAGACAACTTCAAGAAATGAGGAAAAGTCTTTCTAATCATGCAGTCATAAGATTATCTAAGAAAAATCTTATTAATTTAGCTTTTGAAGATTGCAATAAATCTAAAGAAAACATTGTAGATCTTTCTGAATTCTTAACAGGACAACCTGCATTAATTTTCACTGATATGAATCCTTTTAGATTATATAAAATCTTAGAGGATAATAAAACTGATGCTCCTGCTAAAGCAGGTAGTGTTGCTAGTGAAGATATTGTTGTACCTAAAGGTGATACTGGTTTTGAACCAGGTCCATTCTTAGGTGAGTTACAACAAATCGGTGCTCCTGCTAAAATCGATAAAGGAAAAATTGTAGTTGATAAAGATTCTGTTGTTGTAGAGGCTGGAGAAGTTGTTTCTCAACAAATCGCCGGAGTTTTAACTAGATTAGGTATTAAACCTATGGAAGTTGGTATTGATTTACATGCTGTTTATGAAGAAGGATCTGTTTATAAAGCAGATGTTCTTGCAATAGATGAAGAAGAAACTATCGCTAAAGTACAAGATGCATATATTAAAGCATTTAATTTATCTGTCTTCGCTGGTATACCTACTAAAGAAACTATTTCAACTATGATTGGTACTGCTCACAGTAAATCTGTCAATCTCGCTGTTGAAGCAGGAATACTCAACTCTGACACTTCCGATATTATTATTGGTTTAGCTAATGGTAAAATGTTAGCTTTAGCTTCAAAATTATCTGATGATGCATTAGATGATGAATTATCTGATAAATTAGCTAACGCAGCTACTGCTGCTCCTGTAGCTACTGAGGATGAAGAAGCTCCTGAAGAAGAGGAAGAAGAAGAGGAAGAAGATGCTGAAGAAGAAGCTGCAGCAGGTTTAGGCGCTCTCTTTGGTTAATCATATTATTAAAAATTTTTATTGTTTTAAATTAAACCTAAATACATTTTAAGAAAAAATATTGGTGATAACATGGAATATATATATGCGGCAATGATTTTGCATACTGTTGGTAACGAAATTAATGAAGAAAACGTAACTAAAATTCTCGAAGCAGCTGGTGTAGATGTAGACGAATCTAGAGTAAAAGCTTTAATCGCAGCTTTAGAAGATGTCGATATTGATGAAGCTATTGAAACTTCTGCAATCGCAGCAGCTCCTGCAGCTGCAGCAGCTCCTGCAGCAGCAGCTGAAGAAGAGGAAGAAGAAGAGGAAGAAGAAGAATCTGAAGAAGAAGCTGAAGAAGAAGCAGCAGCTGGATTAGGTGCTTTATTCGGATAAGTGTATTTTTCACTTTCTTTATTTTTTCTAAGAGTAAAATTAGTTTTAAAACTAATTTCTCTTATCTTTTTTGTGTAGATTTTATTGATTGATTTTTTTATTGTCTATTTTTGTGTATCTTATTTTTTGTTTTTTATCTGTCTATTTTTTGTGGTTTTGTTATAATATTAAAAATTTGCTCTTTCAATGGAGTATACTTATAGATTTAATGTATTTAATTAATTGCATCTTTTTTTTTGTTTAGAAATATTTGTTTTTTATTTTTAAAAATTTAATTTGTA